>JACPYM010000091.1:2500-187757 GCA_016196035.1 Acidobacteriota bacterium
ACGATCCCTGGCGGCAAGGCGGCATAAAAGGCGCACACGACAGCGTGCGCCTGCTGCCACGACGTCGCACTCTTGAGTTCGCCCGTCGCTGGCTCACACCACACGGCGGTTTGTTGGCGTAGATGAAAACCCACTCCGAGGTAGAAAGCCTCCATTTGGTCAACTCAGATTCTAGTCGCTTAGAGGAGAAACCGTCTTTATGACATCAGGGTTACTTTCCCCGTGTTCCACGCTTCTCCCATACTTGTTCTCCCCGAAATGTTTTCTTGCAATCATTGCGAACAAAGCTATACTGCCCGCCGTCCGTACTGCTCTTGTCCCGCGTATTCCCAGCGGGCATCCCAACAACAGCGATCCAAACGAGGACAGAAAATTCATGCAAGTGCCCCTCTTGCTTTTGCAGTCTTTGCAAACTGGCGGCGTGGCGCGGCTGGTGACGATTGATTACATCGTACTGGCGCTCTACTTCGCCGTGATCTTTGCCATCGGCTGGTATTTCTCGCGTCGTGAACGCAACACGTCGGATTACTTTCTGGCCGGACGCGATGTGGCGTGGTGGGCGATTGCCGCCTCGCTGTTTTCGTCCAATATCGGCAGCGAGCATTTCATCGGGCTGGCCGGGACGGGCGCTTCGTCGGGGCTGGCGGTGGGCCATTTTGAATGGCTGGCGGCGATGATCGTGTTGCTGTTGGGCTGGGTCTTCGTGCCGTTTTACCTGCGCTCGAACGTGTACACGATGCCGGAGTTTTTGGAGCGGCGCTACAACGGCGCGTGCCGGACGTATCTGGCGACGGTTTCGCTGATCGCGTATGTCTTCACCAAAATCGCCGTGGCGCTGTTTGCCGGCGCGATTGTGTTGAAGGCGGTACTGGGCTGGGGCATGTGGCAAAGCACGCTGGCGCTGGTGGTGGCGACGGGGATTTATACAGTGGTCGGCGGGATGGCGGCGGTGATTTACACCGAAGTCATCCAAACGGTGATTCTGGTGGCCGGTGCGCTGGTGCTGATGTTCATCGGCTTGGATAAGGTAGGTGGTTGGCATGGGTTGCAGGCGAGCGTGCCGCCAGAGTTCTTTCACATGATGAAGCCATCTGCCGATAAGGAATTCCCGTGGACGGGCATTTTCTTTGGCGCGCCGATCTTGGGCATCTGGTACTGGTGCACCGATCAGGTCATCGTGCAGCGCACGCTGGCGGCCAAGAATATCGAACACGCGCGCGGCGGCACGATTGGCGCGGGCTTTTTGAAAATCCTGCCGGTCTTTATGCTGGTCGTGCCGGGGATGATCGCGCGGGCGCTCTACCCGCAAGAGATGGCGGCGGATTCCAACGCGGCCTTTCCGATTCTGGTGGTGCGGCTGATGCCCGTGGGTTTGCAGGGCGTGATGATCGCCGCGATGCTGGCGGCGCTGATGTCGAGTTTGAGCGCGGTGTTCAATTCCAGTTCGACCATCTTCACGATGGATTTTTATAAGGAGCTGCGGCCCGGCGCTTCGGAAAAGCAGTTGGTGAATGTCGGGCGGCTGGCAACGGTTGTGATGGTGGGGCTGGCGCTGTTGTGGATTCCGCTAATGGGGCGCATCAGCTCGCAGCTTTGGATTTATTTGCAGAGCGTGCAGGCTTATGTTTCGCCGCCGATTGCGGCGGTCTTCCTGTTCGGCATTGCGTGGCGGCGGGTGAATAGCCAGGGCGCGTTGGCTTCGTTGCTGGTCGGTTTCGCGCTGGGCGCGCTGCGATTCATACTGGAAGTCATTTACGCCGGTCAAACGCTGAGCGGGTTTCTAGGCTGGTTCGTAGGCATGAATTTCCTGCATTTTGCGGTGCTGATGTTCGTCATCTGCGTCGCGGTGTTGATCGTGGTCAGTTTATTAACGCCCGCACCGACTGACGCACAACTAGCCGGGTTGACCTTTGCGACGGCGCATTCGGTGGTGGCGATTGAGAGTGAAGCGGCCACGCCGGGACTGCGGCGCTGGAATCTGGCGTTTACAGCGGTGTTGGTGGCAATGGTCGTTGGATTGTGGCTTTATTTTGCTTGAGAGGTGGCGCGTGGTGAGCGGTGTTTGGGTTCGCAACTGTTTTTTGATAGTGGTGTTGTGCGGCAGTCTGTTGGCGGCCAGTGGTTGCAGCGATGCCGCAGCGGGCCAATCCGTTGCGCAGGTCAGCGCGCAGGCAACGGTCACGCCAACGCCTGCGCCAGAGACAAAGCCAATGCCAACCGGTGCATTGCCAAAAGCAGGTGTTGGCGTAGTGGATGAATTATTCACGCTGATGCACGCGGCCCACACGCGCCCGTCGTTTCGCGCGCGCATGGAAGCCGAAGTGAACGGCGAACCGAGCGGCTTTGATTTGGAATTCGTCGCGCCGGATCGTTACCGCATGGTCGGCAAAGGTTTCGAGTTCATCGTCATCGGCCATGAGGGTTACGTGAAGATGGAAAACCTCTGGCAAAAGGCCATGCGCGATGAGGCCGATGATTCGCACACCTTCAACGTCGGCAATGCGCCGGTCTTCTGGGGCACGACGGCGGCGGCCAAACTCAAACCACTCACGACGATCAAAAATGTCAGCGAAGTCGCGGGCGAAGGCCAGCCGCAAAAGCTGTTTGAATACGAGATGACAGGCGCGCTGGGTCACAAAGGCCACAACTTTTCACGCACCTGGGTGAGTCTCGCGGACGGCTTGCCACGCAAGACCGAAGTCATGGGCGATTACGACGGCGTAAAATCGCATGCGGTGCTGACCTGGCTGGAATATGATGCGCACCTGAAAATTGAACCGCCGGTCGTACAGACCGCGCATTGAATTGAGATTGGTAAATCGGCGCACGGGGCGGGCCGCCAAGGGACGCCGCGCGCCAGTAAGTGCTAAAGGAGATACAGGATGAATTGGTTAAAGGTGCTGGTGTTGGTCGGGATGACGGGTTTAGCCAATGGTTGCGGTTCCAAGCCGCCCCAAGCGGAACAGCCGGTGGCGGCGGCGGCAAAAGCGCCCGAACCGGAAAACGAAGCGGCCATTGCCGCCGCGCGCGCGAACCCGCTGGATGGCCTCGCTAAGGCCTATCAGAAAGCCTTTGAAACAAATTCCTACCGCGTCCGGCTGGAAGCCACGCGCGAAGACATCACCGCCACCACAACCTATGAGTTCGTCGCGCCTGACCGGTTTCGGATGATTACCGGGCCGACCGAATTGATTGTGATCGGCGATGCGCCGTTCTTGAAAACACTCGGCTCCTGGCAAAAAGCCACGACTGGCTTGCAAACCCAGATGAAATCCATCCGCGATCCGCAGATGGTCGAAAAGCTGCGCAAATCCACCGACGCCAAGTTCGCCCAACCCGACACGCTCGCGGGCAAACCGATGCTCGTCTTTGAATGCAGCGCGAAGGATTTACTGGGCGCCGAGGGCGCAACCTATGCCAAGACCTGGATCGGCGTCCTGGATGGGTTGCCGCACAAAGCTGAGTTTGAAGGCATGACCGGCAGCGTCAAAACCAAAGGCGTGATGACGTGGTACGATTACAACGCCGAGATCAAAATCGAACCGCCCATTAAGTAGCAGTTCATTACCAGACCTTTCTCAACCGCAAGGGACAAAGGAGCCCAAGTACTGACGACAGTCTTGGGCTCCTTTGTCCCTTGCTTATTTTGCAGTTCAAATTCTTCTTTGCCCCCGAAACATAATGATCGCGCCAGCACAAATCATTGCTCAATTCCAAGCCCGCTTCGGCACGACGCCGCGCCTTTTTTCCGCCCCAGGCCGCGTCAACCTGATCGGCGAACATACCGATTACAACGAAGGCTTCGTCTTGCCGCTGGCGATTGACCGGCGCACTTACGTCGCGGCAGCCAAGCGCGCTGACCGGCGTGTGCGCGTATTCGCCAGCGACCTAGGCGAAGCGGTCGAGTTCGAGCTTGGGCCTGAGTTGCGTCCCGTTGCGCCCGGGCGTTGGAGCAATTATGTGCGCGGCGTGGCGGCCTGTCTGGAACAGGCCGGGCACACGCTGGGTGGCGCAGATTTGCTGATTGCCAGCGAAGTGCCGCTGGGCGCGGGCTTGAGTTCTTCGGCGGCGTTGGAAGCGGCGGTCGGTTATGCGCTGCTGTGCCTGAGTGAGCAAACCAGCAACCTGCTCAATCTGGCGTTGATCCTGCAACGCGCCGAGCACGAATTTGTCGGCACGCAATGCGGCATCATGGATCAATACATCGCCTGTCTGGGACAAGCCGGGCGCGCGCTGTTGATTGATTGCCGCACGCTGGACAGTGAACCTGTGCCGCTGGATTTGCGCGACACGCGCATCGTTGTCTGCAATTCGCTGGTCAAACACGAACTGGCCGCAGGTGAATACAACACGCGCCGCGCCGAATGCAGCGAGGGCGTGCGGCGGCTGGCGCAACATCTGCCCGGCATTCAGTCTCTGCGCGACGTCACGATTGAAGAATTCGATCAAGTAGCCGCTGTTTTACCCGACACGATTCGCCGCCGCTGCAATCACGTCATCAACGAAAACGAGCGCGTGCGATTGGCGGTCGCGGCGCTGAAACGCGGGGAGCTAGCCGTCTTCGGACAATTGCTCTATGCCTCACACGAGAGTTTGCGGGACGATTACGAGGTCAGTTGCCGCGAACTCGATTTATTGGTCGAGATTGCCCAAAACACACCCGGCGTTTATGGCGCGCGGCTGACGGGCGGCGGCTTTGGCGGCTGCACGCTCAATGCGGTGGCGGCTGACAGCGTGACCGATTTTATTGAAAGGGTCAGTCGAGAATACTCGGCGGCCACGCATTTAACCCCTGAATGCCATGTTTGCCGCGCTGCTGACGGTGTCAAAGAGCACGTGACGGGGCCTTAAACAACCAAAATCCCCTGCAAAATCGGCTAAGTTTTTGTTTGCCATATACGAAAGCATGCCCCTATAATCCGCCATCCCCTCCCGTCAGCGGAGCAAGCCCCAAACCTTGCAATCATCTTCGGGCATTCGCAGTGCGGTTTTGGTGCTAGGGAATTCAATTCGTGGCGTCGAGCGTCCCCAGAAACAGATTTATTTACCCGCTCAAAAATCGGTAAGCTGAGGTTCAGAATGGTTCGCCGTATTCTCACATCCGTGCTGCTCAGCACATTATTTGTTCAAATAGCTTTCGCCGACCCGGTCACGTACCGGCAATTGCGCCCTGAAGGGGCTGCTGCGGGCGCGGCTTTCTCGCGTCTGCCGCAACCGGCCAGCGCCGACAACACGCCGACGAAACCACCGCAAAGCCAAACGCAAAATCCGGCCACGCCACAGGGGCAAGGCGGGCGCGTGCAGGAAAGCCCGAATCACCCGGAATTTGTGCGCCTGCCGGATGGCCGCATCGTCAAATATGGCCCGGGCATTATTTGCGACGAAAACTGTATCGAAGCGGTGCCGCTGGCGCGCGCGCGCGTTTCGCGGAATTGGTATGTGCTGCCGCCCTTACTGGCCGCCGGGATTCTGTGCGCCGTGTTATGCCGGGGCGGCGCGGATGCCCCGCCTGCCCAGCCGCCAATTGTGCTGCAACCCAGCCCTTCGCCGACGTTGCAACCAACGCCGGTGCCGCCCAACCAAGTGCCGGAACCGGGTACCTTGATCTTGCTGGGCACGGGTCTGGCGACGCTGCTGGCGCGGCGCAAGCTGAAGCATAAGCCGGTCGAAGAGTAACCGATGTTTGCCCGACAAAGCGTTGTTTGCAATCAAAGCCCCGCCCAACATTGGCGGGGCTTTGTGCTGTAGTCTGATTTAGCCAAAGGCATACGACTGGGAAAGATTGCAAAAGGCGCACGCTCCCGCACCTGCCTAAACCGGTTTGCAATTGCGTTTATGGGAGCGCGTTGGGCCGAACCGCCCAAGCCCCGCTTGCTCACGCGCGCGGTACCGTCCCGGCCCAACGCGCTCTCATACACCGATATGAAAACCGGTCTAAGTACAAGCTAGATGCAAATTCGTCACAGACGTCTGAAAAGCTGGCCGCCGCTTGTCGGTTCTTGCCACACTGGCGTGTCCTTGGCGCTTCCCTGCTTGCTTCGTGGGATTTGTACGCATAACAATTTCTAGCACTCTCCAACTGGCGCGGCGGTAGTCCAGTAGATCAGACGAATACCTGGAAACGCCTATTCATCTCATATTTGCCGGTGTGTGCGCCACCCTTCGAACGGCGCACACACCGGCTGCTGACGGCAAGCCTACAACGGGCCTGCGCACACAACCGGCATACCCTTTGCTCTGCTCTCCCACACAGCCTGACTTGACCGTAAGAGCAGGCCGCGCGTACTCACGCCCCAGCAAAATTGCCCTTCGTTGATTGCCCTCGCGCTCCCGCCAGGTGACACAAGTTGACTGGCTTGCGCGCAACCCGTATGCGCAAAGTGGCGGCGTATAACAACGCCAGTCACACGCGTTCTGCCTCTGCAAGTAAAACCCGCTGCCGCCCCTTTGGCAGCCTCTGGCCGCGCCCCTGGCCTGACGACGAACTGCACACACGTCACTTCTCTCCCGTTTCATCAATCTAGTTAGAGTTCGGGCTGGCCTTAGTGTGCCCGCCCAACACCGAATAAAAAAAGGAGTCTCCCTATGCAATATCTGAAACTTTTCGTATTCGCGCTGTGCGCAACGTTCTTGAGCTTGCTGACGCTCAGCAGCCCGCCGGTCGCCAGTCAAACCATCGAAGCGCCCGCCGGTTTCGACAATCAAACCAACGGTCTCATCACGCAGGCGGCCTTTGAGGCCGACCTCGAAGATTTCGCCGCCCGCGAAGAAATCGCCGACGGGTTAGGCCCTATTTACAACGCGCAAGGCTGCGCCGAATGTCATCAGAACCCGGTGGTCGGCGGCATCAGCCAAATCACCGAATTGCGTGTCGGGTGGCGCGACCGGCAAGGCAGTTTCATCAACCCGCCCGGCGGTTCGCTCATCAACGACCGCGCCATTCATCCGTCGTTGCAGGAATACGTCACCGGCGCACGGCGCGAGATGTTTGCGCGCAACGACACAGTGCGCACCTTCCGCACTTCGCTCAACGTGCTCGGCGACGGCTTTGTCGAAGCCCTCGACGACAACACGTTGATCGAAATCGCGCGCAACCAGCCGCAACTTTCGGGCGGGTTGATTGCGGGTCAGGTGATTCGCGTGCCTGTGCTCGAAGCCCCCGGCGTCACCCGTGTGGCGCGGTTTGGTTGGAAGAATCAACACGCCAGCTTGCTCTCGTTTTCCGCCGACGCCTATCTCAACGAGATGGGCATCACCACCCGCTTGCTGCCGACGGAAAACACTTCGCTGGGTAATTCCGTGGCGGCCTTCGACACCGTCGCCGACCCGGAAGACACCGCCAATGAATTTGAAGGCTTCACCCGTTTTATGCGCGCGACCAAAGCGCCGCCCCGCGATCTGATGTTGGCCGCAACACCTAACGCCCTGGCGGGCGCGCAAGTGTTCAATCAGATCGGCTGCGCCATCTGTCACGTGCCGAATCTGGTCACCGCACCGGCTGGCATGGCGGTCAACGGCGGCACGTTCACGCTGCCCGCCGCGCTGGGCAACAAGGTGTTTCATCCTTACAGCGATTTCCTGCTGCACGATGTCGGCACGGGTGACGGCATCGTGCAAAACGGCGATCAATCCACCGCGAACAAATTGCGCACGCCGCCGCTCTGGGGCGTGCGCACGCGCACCCGACTGATGCACGACGGCCTGGCGCTGACCTATGAAGAGGCCATCGCACGCCATCGCAATGAAGCCCGCGGCGTGCTCACCCGCTACAACGCGCTGAGCAACGCGCAACGCACGCAGTTGCTCAGCTTCCTGCGTTCGCTGTGAGCAAACCAGTTGGCGGTTGGCGGTTAGCGGTTGGCAGTTGACGGTTTGAAAAGTTGGCGATGATCTTAGCTCAGTAGGAGCGCGATGTTTATAGCCACGGTCAGCGACAATTCTTCCAGCCCCAGAGGGGGCGACATGTGCCACATTTCGCTCCTCTGGAGCTGGAATTCACATTCCGCGCTGACTATAAACATCCCGCTCCTAGAGCGGTTTGCAGTTGCGTTTACGGGTGTCAGTTGAGGCCAGGACAGTACCGCGGGCGTGAGCAAGCGGCGCGTCAAGCTTGCCCCCTTGGCTGAATTGCCAAAGCACCGCTTGCTCACGCCCGCGGTACTGTCCCGCTGCGCGGTTTTCCCGTACACCGTAGTGAAAACCGATCTAACGGAGCTAAGTTTTCAACCAGCCTCTAACTGCTAATCGCTAACCGCTAACCGCCAACTGCCAACCACTAACCATTTCCAAGGAGAAGTTATGAGACGAAAGGTGATTTTCCCAATGCTGGCCCTGCTCGCCTTGAGCCTGGCCGTCGCGGTCTGGCCGCAAGGCGGCGGACGCAACAACAATGACGCCTGGGGGCCGCGTTACAAGCCCGCGCCACAAACGCGCGCGCCGCAACGCCACGGGCCGCCGTTGGGCGCCGACACACTGGCGCGGCTCAAACACTGGAACGAGTTGGCGATTAATGCCAGCGGGCTTGACCATACGCCGGTGGCCGTGGGCGAAACCCGCGTCTTTGGCGAACAACTTGGTCCCGGGCGTTCGAGCCGGGCGCTGGCGATTGTGCACATCGCGGTCTTCGATGCGCTCAACGCGCTGGTGGGCAGCTATCGCAGCTACACTGGCGTCATTGCGCCGCGCGGGCCTGTTTCGCCGGACGCAGCGATTGCCAAAGCGGCCTGTGATACGCTGGCGGCGTTGTTCCCTTCGCAAGCGGCGAGCTTCAATACGGCGTTGGCCGCAGACCTGGCGCAACTCGCAGACAGTCCCGCCAAAGTCAATGGCGTTGAATTGGGACGCCGTGCCGCGACCGCCATTCTCACCTTGCGCGCCAACGACGGCTCGCAATACACGGAGTTGCGCGTCGGCACCGATTTCATCACCAGCAACGAACCGGGCAAATGGCGGCAAGACCCGATCAGCCAGATTCCGCTCGCCCTGGGCGCAAAATGGGGCGCGGTCAAACCCTTCGTATTGCGGTCGGGCGAACAGTTCCGTGCGCCCGCGCCGCCAGCGTTGAATAGCGCGGAATACACTGCCGCGTTCAACGAAGCGAAACGGCTGGGCGGCGATGGCGTCACCACGCCGACGCAACGCACCGCCGACCAGACCGAGATCGGCATTTATTGGGCCTATGACGGCACGCCGAGCCTGTGCGCGCCGCCGCGCCTTTACAACCAAATCGCCGTGCAGATTGCCGAGCAGATGGGCACGAACGCCGTCGAACTGGCGCGGCTGTTGGCGCTGATCAACGTGGCGCTGGCCGACGCGGGTGTGGCGGCGTGGGAGTCGAAGTATTACTACCAACTCTGGCGGCCTGTCACCGGTATCCGTGAAGCCGACGCGGGCACCGGCCCGACGGGTTTGGGCGACGGTAATGCGGCGACGCTGGGCGATCCGGCGTTCTCACCGCTGGGCGCGCCTGCCAGCAATCTGACCGGGCCGAATTTCACGCCGCCTTTCCCGGCGTATCCGTCCGGGCACGCCGTCTTTGGCGGCGCGCTGTTCGAGACGCTGCGCGACTTTTACCGGACGGACAACATCGCTTTCACCTTTGTCTCGGACGAACTCAACGGCGTGACGCGGGACAATCAGGGCAACCTCCGTCCGCTCATTCCGCGCAGTTTCACCACGCTTTCGCAGGCGGAAGAAGAGAACGGCCAGAGCCGCATTTATCTCGGCATTCACTGGTCATTCGACAAGACGGCGGGCATTGCGCAGGGGCGCAAGGTGGCCAATTACGTGGCGGAGAATGCCTTCGTGCCGCTGCGGCGTGGGCGGTGAGCGGTGAACCGGGCAGCCAGACGAGGTGTTCGATGAGGTGTTCGATGAGGTGTTCGATGAGGTGTTGCTGAAATACCTCTTTCACCGAAAAGCGGCGGGCAGATTCGCAACCTGCCCGCCGCTTTTTTGCCGCTTCAACGTGACCCGAATAACTCTTACTTGATGTTGATCGTCACCGTGTTGGCGGCAGTGCCATCCACACTTAACGCCACCTCCACACTGCCGCGTCCGGCCAGGCTGCGCGGAATGAGGAGATTGGCTTGATCGAGTCCGGTGAGACTCCCTTGCGCGCCGGCGTATGAAACCGTGGCGCTGGCGCCGCCAATGGTAGCAGTGGCCGCCGCCAATGAGCTGCGATTACGGAAGCCCGTGCCATAGCCAATTAGGAAGACCTGCTCGGTGGTTGCGCCAAGGTCAATCGGGACGGCCTCATAACGATTGGTCGTGGTGTTGAATTGGGTGGCCGCTTCAAACGTTTGCGTGCCGTCGGCTTTGACACGCAGGACGAGGGCGGCGGCGACTCCGCTGCCATTGGCGTTGGCGGCAAACACACCCGGCGCAACCGCCGCCACGGTGAGCGTGCCGGCGCCGACCGTTGTGCTATTGAGCACGACATTGACCGTCGCGCTGCCGGTCGCCGTGCCCGCCGGAATCTGAAAGTTGAGTTGTGCCGGTGAGACGAAAAAGAGCGGCGCGTTGCGGGTGCTTCCGGCGGAGTCTTTCACCTGCACCTGGACGTTGCCGAGCGTGGTGGGCAAGGGCGTAGTGGAAGCGGAAACAGTGCCGGACGCCAGCCCAGTGCCAAACAGCGCGCCAATCGCTTCGGGGGCGAGTGCCCCGGAAACATAACTCGCTGCCGAAGTGATCGCGACTGCGGCCACAGCGCTGGTGTCGAGCGGCGTGGTCAGGCTTAAATCCTTGCCGTAATCGCGCACGTGATCGCGCCAGACCGTGTGGTAATGAATCTGATTGCGAAAGACGACGCCGCTCTGGCAAGCGAATTCAATCCAAACGCTCGGCCCGTCAATGCGCGCGTAATTCGTGTTGGCATTGAGAAAGGAACTCGTATCACCCGCCGTGCCGCTGCCCGTAAACGCGATGTACGTGCCGTCCAATTCGCTCTGATAAATGCTCAGCAAATTGGCGGCGACGGTGTCATCCATGTCCTGCACCCAGGGTTTCATGGCCGCCAGCACCAGCAGTTTTTGCGCGGCGCTCAAGGTGCTGACGGCAATGCCCACCTTCGTGGTCGGAAACGTCCCGTTGCCGCCATTGCTTTCGCCGGGAGTCATCGTGGTATCGCTGAAGGTGGTCGAGAGTTTGGCGCTCGCCAATTGCGTCGCGTTGAGCGCAGCCAGCATAGCCGCCAGCGCGTCGCGTTCCTGTGTGAGCGGCGCATACGTGGTTCCGCTCGTAGTAAACGTGAGCGGCTCCAGCGCTTCAAACTGCGGCGTCGTGCCGACGACGTGACCTTGGTTGTAGGCGACGTTCGCGCCGTAATGATGCCCGCCGAATTGCAGCATCCACGCGCCGGTGGCGCTGGGCGTGTTGAGAAACGACAGGAAATAGATCCCTTCGCTGTAACCGCTGCCGCCGCCATTCGCGCCAAGATACGTATCCGCCAAGCGAATTTGATTGAACTCGTCGGAGCCTTCATTGGCGACAGTGCCCATCGCGGCCTTCACGACTTCCACGGCGGCGGCCAATTGCGTCGCGGTCAGCGTGCTGAACTGGATACCGTTGCGGCAAGAGCTACCGCACGGCAGATTCGACCAGCGGCGCGCCAGTGTTGTCGTGTAAGTCTGTTCGAGCGTCGCTTGTTGCGTCGTGGTCAGCAGAGCTTTGAATGCCAGCGCTTTCGTTACGACTTCGGAAACGCCGGCGGGCGCAAGCGCTGAATCGGCTGGCGCGCCCTTGGCTGCCATCACTGACTGGGGCACTGACTGGGGCACTGACTGGGGCACTGACTGGGGCACTGACTGGGGCACTGACCGGGGCGCTGACGGCGGCACGGCGGAATTGTTTGCTGAAGCCTGAACCGGTTTGAGCGTGACCAGAAAATAGGCCGCGCAGGCCAACGAGAACAGGCAGAAAAATACCAGCAGAAGTTTCTCTCCTGCGGCGCGCGCCACGGCTGTGAACATAGCGCGTGAACCGTGAATGGAGCGGTTGTCTTGCATTTATGTTTTCTCCTCTAATGACGAAATGCTTCGTTGTTTGATTGAATGATGGACGTAAGCAGGCAGCGCCAGCAGTGCCAGCAACAAAATGCCCAGCGGCGCATACTGCGTGACCGTTTGCATCGAACGGTCAATAACGTTTGAGGCGCCGGACACACGGCTCGCGATCCAGCCGAGCGCGGCGAGGGCGGCCAGCACGGCGCTGCTGACTCTGACCCGCGTGTAAAACGGTGTGAGGCCGAGCAGAATCAACCAAGGCACGGTGACGGCAATGACAAAGACTTGCATCAACTCGATGCCGAGGTTGAAGCCGAAAATGCTCAAGGCCAGCGGGCCGGCGCTCAGTTTCAAATCAACCAAGACCGTGGCGAACGCCAAGCCATGTACCAAGCCGAAGCCCGCCGCGACGTAAGTTTCTTTGCCGGGAAACAGCGGACGTATGGCGTGAACCGCCGAAACGAGAATTGAAAACGCGATCAACACTTCGACGGGTTGTGGCGGCAGTCGCAGCCAGCCCAACGCCCCGGCGAGCAACGTGACGGAATGCCCGGCGGTAAAGGCCGTCACGATCTTCAGCAAACGGGCCAGGCTGTAACGGCTGCCGCCGAACGCGCCCCAGCGACGTCCATCAGTGAGCAACGTGGCGGGCAGCAACAGCGCCAGCAGAAACAACAAATGATCCGTGCCTGCTTTGATGTGCTGCATCCCAAGGCCGACCATGCCTTTGAAACCGTCCCACGAACTGCCTTTTTCCAGGTTGATTTCCAGCGGCTCGACGCGCGTGGTTTCGGTATTCACCTTGATGACGCCGACTTGCTCTTCGGCGGTCTGGCCGCGCTCCCAATCGTTTCTGATAGACACCAAGGCTCTGTGCGTGACGACCTGATGCAGAATGACATCGTAGTTCAGCGTGAATTTTCGCGTGTTGGCACCCGCCGGCGGCGTCAGAATCAGATGAACCGTGACCTCCTGAAAAGGGCCGCTTTGTGTTTGCTCGGCCTGTTCCACTTTCATCTCCATGACCTCGACCGCCCAGGCCTGGCCTTGATCGGTCAGCGGCTGAATGTGGGCGCGCAGATAAGCGCTGAATGGCGCCCGCCAGCTTGCCAGCGCTGTTTCGGGGTCTTTGGTGACAGCATTTCCAAAGGCCAGCTCCAATTCGCTGAGCGGCACGTGCAAATTCATCGCAACCCTATCCGGGCCGACATCCAGCACGACCAGCGTGGCCGGTTGTTGGTGCGCAAACGCGCGCTGTGACGCCGCGCCAAGTACCAATAACAATAAGAGAATTGGCAGCGGCCAGTGGTGCGAAAAAAGTTTGCTAAAGATTGTTTTGTTCATCGTGTCCTATAGAAAGGCTACACCAAGATGCACGAAATGAGTTGGTACGGAACCGGGAGCGATAGCGACCGGGTGCCTTCGCGTTAGATTTGTTGAGGAGCACCCGGTCGCTATCGCTCCCGGTTCCGTACCGCTAGACCCGCACTCCAAAACTCAACCTCGCGAGGAGTTGAATTATGAGTTCGTGTGGCGGGCGGAATCGAGCAGCGGAGATGGAAAACATACATCCGCACGAACGCAAGGCTCGCGGCAGCCGATCGCGCTGTTCATCTTTGCCACATTATTCTTTAAGCTCAATGCCGTGGTTGTCGGTTCTCGCCACGCCCTGCGACTGCTTTCCTCAAAAAACCGGCCCGCATTACCCGCAGCCGGTCAGGCATTGCAAGCGGGGTGCCAATTTATCCGGTGGTGCAAAAAATGAAGCGGCCTTGCCCGCAAGACGCGACGGCTATTCCCGCGCTGGCTTCCGCTCCGCCGGGGATGGCAACTCGCGCCCGCATCCGCTACCATACGCCCACCCTTTACTAACCAAACATTGGCAAACGACGGCGGACGCTGATATTCACCCACGACTTGACAGGCTGACACTGCAACTTGTCCACCTCCGCCGCGTTCAATGCCTGTCGCAGCACGTTGCCCCCGCACGCTGCGCGACAAAATCCGAACTCAGAACTCGCTGGGAGATTCGTTATGAAGAAGTCCATCGTCATGCTCTCCACCTTCACGGCGGCGCTGTTGCTGTTCTGTCAGCCGGCCCTGGCCCTGCGTTTCGACTGGGAAAAAGCGGTCTCGCTTTATAAACAAGGCCAGTTCCGCGCCGCGATTACCGAATTTCAAAGCGTCCTGACCGAATTCCCCGAGCACGCCGATAGCTGGAAATTCATCGGGCTGGCCTATTATCAACTCAAAGAATACGACCCGGCCGTCGCGCCTTTGGAAAAAGCCCTGACCCTCAAGCGCGGCGAAGGCAAACAGGATGTGGATATTTTGCAGGCGCTGGGCCGCATTCACGTCGCGCTGCAACAATACGACCGCGCGTTGCCTTACTTTGAAGCGCTGAGCAAACAGCAACCCAACGTGGCGGCGAATTTTTATATGCTCGGCGTGATCCAGGCCAATCTGAATCGCCCGGCGGATTCGGATGCCGCCTTTCGCGCGGCGCTCAAACTCGACCCGAAGGACGGCGACACCTGGTATTACCTCGGCGTGCAGCAATTCCGCGCGGGCAAATTCAGCGACGCCGCCAGTTCGCTGCGCAATGGGCTAAACGCCACGCCCAAAAATACCGAGATGATGGGCTTGCTGGTCGAGAGCCTCCTGCGGTTGGGCGCGAATGAACCGGACGAGCGCAAGGCACAGACGCTGCTCGACGAAGCCATTCGCGTTGCCACGAATCTCAAGACCGCGCGCCCCGATAAAGAGGATGCCGCTTCACTCGAATTGCTGGGGCGCGCCTTCCTGGCCGCCAAGAAATACACTAATGCCGAAATGACGCTGGAGCGCGCCTTGGCGGCTTCCAAGCAGCCGAGCGCCTCGCTCTTCTTCGCCGCGGGCTTTGCTCACGCGCAAAACCACGCCTGGGTGCGCGCGGCGGAGATGCTGGCCAACGCCGATCGTCTGCAACCCGGCGATTTTAATACGCTGTATTACCTGGGATACGTCTTTGAGAACCAACGCAAGTTCGCGCAGGCGCTCGATGCTTACAACCGCGCGTTTGAAGCCAGCGGGCGCGCCAACGCCGATGTCAAAGCCAGCATTGACCGCGTCGCGCCTTTGGTGCGGATGCAGTGAGCGGTTGGCGATTGGCGGTTGGCGGTTGGCAATTGATGGTTGATGGTCTGTCGCAATCGTAGAGAACTCAATGCCTACCATTCGCCATCCGCTTCCTACGGCATCCGATAAACAGTAACCGCAAACCGCCAACCGCCAACCGCCAACCGCCAACCGCCAGTTTTCTTACAACATCTCCACGAACCAATCATCTACGGTACAAAGCTATGAAAAGCGCTCTGGTTAAGAGCTGGAAGCAATTTCCGGCGTATTTGCTTTGCTTGGGATGCGGCCTGTTGACCGTAGGGTTAACGGCATGCTCATCGGCGAAAGGCGTGCTGAATAATGAAACGGCGTTCGTCGCTCCCGAAAAAATCCGGCTGCGCAGTTCGACGGCGGAGGCGGCGCGCACGGTCGGCGAACTCAAAAGCGGTGATCAGGTCACGATCACCGAGCGCAAAAGCGAGGGCAATACGGCTTGGGCCAACATCAATGGCCCCGGCGGCGTGAGTGGCTGGGTCGAGAGCAAAACGCTGGTCAAACAGGCGATTGTGGATGCCGCGCAAAAGATCGCCAGCGAAATTCAGGATATTCCCACCCAGGCCGTCGGCAAATCGAAAGCGCGGCTCAAGCTGCGGCTGACGCCAGATCGCAACAATGATGACAACGTGGCCTTTGAACTTTCGGCCGGCGCCGTCCTCGACATCGTGGCGCGCGAACGCCAGCCACGCCCTGAGAAACTCAGCGCGCAACAGACCGCCCCGGCGAACACTGCTGGCAACAATGCCGCCGCCGCCGGGCCGAAATTCGATGACTGGTACAAGGTGCGCATCAAAAATCTGGCGATTGCCCCGGCGGGCTGGATTTATGGCGGTTCCGTCGAACTTGACGTGCCGGGCGACATCGCCTTCTTCACTTCCACCGGACAGCGCATCACGGGCTGGCAAAAGATCGGTTCGACGCAGGACGAACAAAACCAAACCAAAGAACATTATTTGGTGGCCGAGAAACAGCTCTTTGGCGGTGATGAACGGCTCGATTTCAACCGGCTAAAAGTGCTGGCCTTCGATCCCAAGCGGCGCGAGTATTACACCCCCTTTCGCGAAGATGTCTCAGGCCGCTTTCCCATCCGCGTCAAGCTCGACGACAAACGCGGCTCCTTTCAAGTCACGGCCCTCGACAAAGCCAATCAGTCTCATCCCATTGATTACACCTTTGAATTCGTCGAGAACGGCCGCCCCAAAGTCACCCGTGTGACGCCCAAAGAAAGCGGCAAGAAGCGCTGACCGGGACGTACAGCAACCTGGAAAGATTCCTGTACAGAAGCCAAACGGTAGTGGCGAAGTCCGGTGGGATGTGTCAGCAGCCCGCGCTCCTTCAGGGCTTGTGCATTTCTTGGCGCCAGTTCCAGGGGCGTCGCTCCGCTTTGCCCCTGGCTATTGGATGTCGCCCTTTCAGGGCTTTACGCCGCAATGGAATTCCCTGCGCCGTTCTTTCTCGCAGCGGTCTCCGCTGGGTGTCCGCTGTATAGCTTGACCTCCTTCTGCTTCTTGGCTAGTTTGCCGTGGCGTTTGGCGTGCGCCGCGCAAGCCGCCCGCGCCACCGTGCCCCAAGCCGTTCACCCACGAGGAAACAAGCTCATGCCTGCACGACCCGGACAACTGACCGCGATGATCAGCAGCACTGCGCGCGACCTGCCCGAACACCGCCAAGAGGCGCTGGACGCCTGTCTGCGCCAAAGCATCTTCCCGGTGATGATGGAGCACCTGCCCGCCAGCGACGACGAAGCCATCGGCGCATCGTTGCAGATGGTGGATGACGCCGACATTTACCTCGGCGTGTTCGCGCATCGCTACGGCTACGTGCCTGCGGGTCACCAGATTTCCGTCACCGAGATGGAATACGACCGCGCCGTTGAACGCAAAATCCCGCGTCTGATTTTCGAGATGGGCAAAGACCATCCGATCAAGTTTGAAGACGTGGAAGTTGAGGCCGCTGCTCAACTCAAAGCCTTCAAAGACCGCGTCGGCACAGAGAACATCGTCAACTTCTTCAACTCGCCCGCCGATTTGCGCGCAAACGCCATCAACAGCCTGTCGCAAGTGCGTGCCAAGTTGGAGGAGACCAAAGGCACTTCGCAAAAATTCAACTTCCATCCGCCCAACCTCATTCCCACCGCGCCCGCGCCTTACATCGCGCACCCGTACTCGCTGCTGCAAACCGGCCAGGTCATCGGGCGGCGCGAGGAATTGAAGCTGCTGACCGATTGGGTGACGCGCAACGCGAGCGACCCGGCCAGCATTCGCCTGTTCAACGTCGTCGCCATCGGCGGGATGGGCAAGAGCGCGCTGACGTGGAAGTGGTTCAACGAGATCGCGCCCAACGAATTGCCGCAGTTGGCCGGGCGGATGTGGTGGAGCTTTTACGAGAGCGATGCCTATTTTGAAAACTTCGTCATCCGCGCGCTGGCTTATACGAGCGGGATGCCCGAAACGGAAGTGCGTCAGCTTGCGCCCGACGTGCGCGAAGACCGGTTGTTTCACCTGCTCGATACGCAACCGTTCCTGCTCGTGCTCGACGGGCTGGAACGCATCCTGCTGGCGTATGCGCGGATGGATGACCTGGATGCAGACCTGGGTACGCATCGCTTCCAGCGTGCGGACTCGGCAGCGGACGGAATGAAGGCCGAGGAAATCCCCTCCGGCATCCGTGGCTCTCAAGCCGAGACTGCTGGCAAGGATGCCAGCGTACCCAGGGAAAAGCATCGCTTGCGGATGTGCAGCGACCCGCGCGCCGGACGCTTTTTGCGGCGGCTGGCGCAGGTGCGGGCCGCGCGCGTGCTGGTTTCGACGCGGCTCTATCCGGCGGAATTGCAAACGACGACGGCCCAGCCGAGGCCCGGTTGTTATGCGCTCTTTCTGGAAGGCTTGAGCGACGATGATGCGCTGGCGCTCTGGCGCGCCTTCATCGGCGGCGAACGCAGCGGCGCGCGCGCGCGGTTGCTGCCGTGCTTCCGCGCCTTTGGCAATTATCCGCTGCTGTTGCGCGCGCTGGCCGGTGAGGTAGCCGAATACAAACCCGCGCCCGGCGATTTTGACCGCTGGCTGCAAGACCATCCTGATTTCAACCCTGCCGAGCTTGATCTGCGCAACGCCCGGACGCACGTGCTCGGTTACGCGCTCGAAGGCTTGCGCGACACGCACACCCGCACGCTGCAAACGCTGGCGGCCTTCCGCATGCCCGCGACGTGGGAAACGTTGTGCGCTGTACTGGTTGGCAAAGGGAAGAAGCCTTGCCGTGACCAGAGCGCGTTGGTGGCGGTGCTAACGGAGCTGGAAGATCGTGGGCTGGTCGGCTGGGACAAAGCAGCGAACCGCTACGACCTGCATCCGATTGTGCGCAGCGTGGTGTGGAGCAAAATGAGCAACAAAATGAGGCGTGTTGTGTGTAAGAGCTCGCTCAAGTACTTCGACTCGTTGCCAAAAATTGGCAATCCGCTTAAGGTCAATAACCTTAGTGACCTAACACTTGCCATCGAACGTTACATTACGCTTGTTCATCTTGGACGATATAACGCTGCTTTGTGGGTCTTCTTCAAACAATTAAATAGCGCCACGCTTTATCGTCTTGGTGCCAGCCGACAAGCTATTGAACTTCTAGAGATGCTCTTTCCTGCTGGGCTAGACCAGTTACCGACATTCGGCTTTCGCTTGTTTCAATTTTGGGTGTTTAATCAATTGGCTTTGGGGTACATAGGCATCGGACAGCCCGAACGTGCAATAACGCTATTTCGCCGCGCCAACATACTTCAATCACTGAGTACTTCCAGGGGCAATTTATCAGAAGCATTGCTAAGAAAAGGCAAAATCTATCAGGCTGAAGTTGCGGCACGTCGTTCTTTCATAATCGGGCGTGATAGGTTCCCCTTTCTAAAAGGCAGGAGCCCGGTCTTGTCTGAATGGGGTGCCAAAGTATTTGGAGTTAAGTCGATATTCCCGCTTTTGACCTACGGGCTTATCTTAGCGTTACGCGGAATTACAAGTAAGTCTGAATCCATCCTAAAACAATCGTTGCGAGTATTGGCTAATCAATCTGAAGTCCAAGCAGAAGGTCGCGCCAATTCCCGTTTAGCGCAAAGAGCGTTATGGCTGAAGGAATTTGCCAAAGCAAAAGTGTTCGCGACTCACGCTTGGGAATTATCCAGTAAAGCGAATTTTGAAGGAGACTTTATTCTTGCTGCGCGACTGCAAGGCGAAGCTGCTTTAGGGCGTAATCATTTCGCTACTGCCAACGAACACTTGCACCACGCGCTAACCCGCGCACGGGCGGTGAACCTTGAACTCCCCGCCCTGATTGCCCTCGCCGAATTGCGCCGCCAGCAATCGTCGCCGGACGAGGCGCGCGAACTGCTCGACGCCGTGTGGGACAGTGCCGCGCGGGGGCCGTATCCGCTCTTCCACGCCGATGCGCTGAACGTGCTCGCCGCCCTCGAACGCGACGCGGGCCAGACCGAGGCCGCCATCGCAGCCGCCACCGCCGCCTACCGCCACGCCTGGTGCGACGGGCCGCCGTATGCCTACCACTGGGGCCTGACCGCCGCGCGCCGCCACTTGCAGGAACTCGGTAGCCTTGAACCCCAGCTTCCGCCCTTCGACCCCACGCGACACGAACCCATGCCGGCGGTGGACATCAATCCGCGCGATGAGTTTTATGTGGAGGTGGGGGAGGAAGAAGCAGAATGAGATTTCGCCCGCGCAGCCGGGCGGCAGCATAAAGCCCAGGGTGGAGCACGCTTCGTGCGGAACCCTGGGACAGCGCCGTGAATGACACGTTAGCCCACGGAGTGGGCGGCAGACATTGGCCCATCCGCCATGTCTACCGCCCATCAACAATCACCTATTCCCCAGGGTTCCGCACTAGCGCGTACCGCTGGGACAGCGCCGTGAAATCACTTATTCCCCGGGGTTCCGCATAAACTCTGGGAACAACACCAAACCCTCGGAGGAATGCCATGCCTCAATCTTATGTCAACCTGCTTTACCACCTCGTCTTTTCCACCAAAGAACGCCAGCCGCTGATCACCGAGGCCTATCAGCCGCGTTTATATGAATACCTCGGCGGCACCATTCGCGGGCTGGGCGGCGTGGCGTTGGAGATCAATGGCGTCGAAGACCATGTGCACGTGCTGGCAAAATTGCGGCAGGACAAAGCCGTGTCTGAGGTCTTGCGCGATCTGAAAGCGAATGCGTCTGGCTGGTTGCACGCCGTCTTCCCAGAGTTACAGCAGTTCGCGTGGCAAAACGGCTACGGCGCGTTTACGGTGAGCACGTCGCAAGTTGCCGCCGTGCGCCGTTACATCGCCAATCAGAAAGCGCATCACCAACAGCAATCGTTTGAAGAGGAGTTCGTGCAGTTGCTGAAATTGCACGACGTTGAATATGACGAACGTTATTTGTGGAAATGAATTGCGGAGATCGTTCGCGGGCTAGGCATATTTAGCGCCGCATTCCCAAGTGATTGCGGCGCCAGCCCGCGAACATGGATGGCGGATGTGCGCTCATTCGCCCATTCGCCCATTTGCCAAGGTCTGCCGCCCACTCCGTGGGCTAATGTGTTCTTCACGGCGCTGTCCCAGGGTTCCGCGCGAAGCGCGCTCCACCCTGGGCTTTATGCTTCCGCCCGGCTGCGCGGGCTGGGCGTATTGAACTGTCGTGCCAAGCTCAAATGCTGCGCCGTGGCTGAGAAGTCGTCACAGCGCCCCGGCTTTTTCAAAATACGGCTCCATCAACCGGATGCCTGCCAGGCCCGGCAGCGTGCCCATTTTGGCGTCAATCTCCTGCACCACTTTGCGGCGCGCGGCGGCGGGAAAGACGGTGGTGAAGAGGCGTTTGACTTCCGCCGTAGTCTTGACGCCCGCGCCGACCGGCACCCAATTGGACTCCAGCAAGCGCCGCGTCAACCAGCGTGCGCCGGGCGTTTGTTCGAGTTGCTGGCGGGCGTGATTGAAATACCAGGCGAAGTGGCGGCGCTCCTGTTTGGCAATGCGGTCGCACAGGGTTTTGAGCACGGGATTGCGCGTGAATTGTTTGAGGTGTTCATAGCCACGCAACGTCGTCATTTCTTGAATCGCGCCGAACGAGAGATACACCGCCGGGAACTGATGATAAAAGACGCGCGAGAACAGCGGCGTCAGCACCAGTTCGAGCCATTCTTTGAGCGTGCCGCGCTTTTGGACTTGTTCAACGCGATTTTCTTCCAACGGATGGCCGCAGGCCGCCAGCAGGCGCGCCAGTTCGTAGCCGTGGAAAAACTCTTCATAGTTCCAGGTCGCCAGAAAGGCCGTGACGGCGGGTTCGAGGGCGATTTTCATGCCGAGCAGGCTGCGCAGGTAACGGATCGTCTGGCTTTCAATGTCAGAAAAGTAGGTGATGACAAAGCGTTCGTCCTCGGTCAGGCCGACGCGGCTGGCTTCGTCCCAATCAAGGTCAGTGGTGGCAATGCGGGTTGAAGCGCCGATATAACGTTCAATGTCTGCGGTCATAGGTGAAGTCTCCTTTTCACCAGCGATTACGGGGAGAATGGCGCAATGGATTTCTTTGACCGATGGCTTTGAAACAAGATGTTTGCAAATAGGAATGAACCACGGGGCACACGGGGGAAGAGGGGGGAAACACAAACTGCGCCCGCAGATCGCAACTTTACCCTCACATATATAGCTTTCAAGAAAAAGAAATTCTCCCACGAAGCTACACGAAGAAAACACGAAGCAGGATTGATGGGTATTTCTTTCTTCGTGGAATCTTCGTGTGGCTTCGTGGGGAAAATCATTATCTTGAAATCTATATTTGCTTGGTCTCCCTGTGCGCCCCGTGTGCCCCGTGGTTGGTTCAATACGAGCGCTCCCAAGTGGCATCCTTTGCCTGTAAACTAGGCGCACTCGTTGCCAGTGAAAGAAGCAGTGCCGGGCAAGGCCCAAGTGGCATCCTTTGCCTGTAAACTAGGCGCACTGCAAAATTTACGGCAGGTTGAAACCAACCGCCCCGGCTCGTCACTTACCCCACGGAACACGCAAGAGAAGTTTTGAGGGAAACACAGTGTGAATGTGATGAGCAGTTGGGCGATAGCGAGCGAGAAGCGAGGGACAATGGCCTTTTCCGAAATCGCGCCCGGCGTGGTTACGCGAGCGAAGAACGGAGACGAAGATGCGTTTCATCTCATCTTCAACCGTTATGGCCGACCTGTCCTTAGCTTCATCAACAACCTGGTGCAAAGCCACGAGTTGGCCGAAGAATTGGCCCAGGAAACCTTTGTGCGCGCCTACCGCAACCTGCGCGGCTTGCAGGATGAAGCGCGCCTCTCGACCTGGCTTTTCGGCATCGCCCGCAACGTTGTACGTGAGGCGATTCGGCAAAAGATCAAAGCCGAAAAGAAGGTAGACCTAGACGCCCCGGAAACGCTCCAATTGCCCGCGCCAGGCGTGTTGCCGGAGGGAGCGATGCTCGACCGCGAATTGACCGTGAAAATCAGCCGCGCGCTGGCTGACCTGGACGAAGACAAACGCGTCGTGTTCAGTCTGAAGATTTTTCATGAGAAAAGTTACGAAGAGATCAGCGCGCTGACCGGCCATTCCGTCGGCAAGCTGAAGACGGATTTACACCGGGCGCGGCTGGAAATCCGCAAACGGCTGGGGACGTATTTAGAAAGCGCGGCGTGTTGAAAGGCAATGATATTTTGACAGGATGAACAGGATTGGTGGGAAGGATTGACAGGATTCAAAGCTTTGGGACAAACCGTTCCAGTAACCTCATGCTCATCCTGTTGGTAATCCTGTAAATCCTGTCTAGCTCTGATGAGCTTTGCCGGAGAAGTTATGAATTGCGAACGTTGTCAGACAGAACTCGAAGATTTCTTGTACGGCGAATTGGCCGAGAGCCAGACCGCCGCTGTGCGGGCGCATTTGGCGGATTGTGCCGACTGTGTGCAGGCGCGGGCGACGCTCGAGCGCGAGCATGAAATCTTCGCGCAATACTACGAACAGACCGCGCTCGAACCGGCGCCGGAAATGTGGCAGACGATTCAGGCGCGCATTCATACTGAAGCGACTGCACCTGCCGCTGCGCCAGAGAAAGCCGGCTTCATTGCTGGGATACTGGCTTGGCTTTCCGGCGCAGCAGTGGTGCGGCAAGTGGCGTTGGCGCTGGTGCTGGTTGTGGTTTCGGTCATGGCGACGACCTACTATCTCAAATCGCAGCAGAGCAATGATCCGCGACTGGCAAGGCTCAAGCCGTCACCGACTGTCACCGTTGCGCCCACGCCTGGCGTAACGCCGGAGCAGTCGCAGGTCGCTCCGCCCACGCCACTCGCAAAAGATTTGGCGAAACACAACGCGCCGGTTCAGAATGCGCCACGCACGCCGCTCAAACCGCAACCGAAATTCAGTGAAACGCAGTTGATTCAAAATCAGATCGCGCGCGCCGAACGCGAATATCAGGGCGCGCTCAAATTGCTTGACCGCGTGATTGCGCGCCACCGCGACAACTTTGCGCCCGGGTTGTTGAAACGGTATGAGAGCAGTTTGGCATTGATTGATAACTCAATTGCCGAGAGCCGCCGCGCCTTGCGCGAACGCCCGGAAGACGCGGCGAGCGGCCAATTCCTGTTGGCTGCGTATGCGAAGAAGCTGGAATTGATGCAGGAGATTGCGACGCAGGCGGGGCAATAGATTAGGTGAAAGAAGCATGAAGAGAGATTACGGAACAGACGGAAATAGCAGAACAGACGGAAGCAGAACTAAACCAGCCCAGACGCGTTCTGTCTGTTCCGTTATTTCCGTCTGTTCCGTCATCTCCTCTTCTTTTGAGATAAAGATGCGAAACGTTCTGTTCAACTTGGCAACTTTGCTGACGCTGCTGACGGCATTCACCGCCGCCGCACCCGCGCAATCGTTCCCGCGCGAGTTGCACGAAGTTTACAACCTCAACTCCGACGGCACGATCAGCGTCACCAACAGCAGCGGCTACATTCGCATCACGACCTGGAACGAGAATCGTGTGCAGGTGGACGCCGTCAAAAACGCGCGCCGCGATGAGGATTGGCCGTTGATCGAAATCCGTGTCACGAGCCGTCCTGAACGTTTGGAAATCACGACCGTTTATCCGCGGGGCCGTTCGAATACGGCCAGCGTGAATTACGATTTGAAAGTGCCGCGTTCCGTCGTGCTCAACAACATTGCTTCGACCAGCGGTGATGTGACGATCACCGGCCCGCTGGCCAGCGTCAGTGCGCGTTCGACCAGCGGCAACGTCACGGCGACAGAGGTGACCGGCAATGCGAATGTTTCCAGCACCAGCGGCAATGCGACCGCCCAGCACATCGGCGGCAGCCTTTCGATCAGTTCCACCAGCGGCAATGTGAGCGCTTCGGATGTGGCCGCACGAGCAACGGCGCGCAGTTCGAGCGGCGACATTACCCTGAGCAAAGTGCGCGACGATGCCAGCGCGCATTGTGCCAGCGGTTCGATTCGGCTGGAACAGATCGGCGGACGCGTCGCGGCGCAAAGCTCCAGCGGCAGCGTCACCATTCGCACGGTCAGCGGCGATGTCGAAGCCGCCTCGAACAGCGACAACGTGCTGATCGAAGACGTGCGGGGCCGTGTCGTGGCGACCTCTTTCACCGGCAACGTCATTGTGCGCAAGGCGGATGAAGGCGTGCGCGCCACCGCGACCAGTTCCAACATCGAAATCACCAATGTCAAAGGGCGCATCGAGGCCGAAACCATCAGCGGTTCGGTTACGTTGCGCGAAGTGGATTCGCATGATTTGCGGATAAAAAGTCTGAGCAGCAGCGTGCGCTATCAGGGCAAGCTATATGCCGATGGCCGTTACGAATTTTCCAGCTTCAGCGGTGATGTCGTCGTGACCTTGCCCGCCGACAGCGAATTCAATCTGACCGCGCAATCGTTTAGCGGCACGATCAACACCGACTTTCCCATTCAACTAACCACCGGCAAACTCAGCAGCCGTGGCCCCGTGCAAGGCGTTGCGGGCAAAGGTGGCGCGCAACTCAAAGCCGAATCCTTTAGCGGCAGCGTGCATATCAAAAAGCTCGTGGCGCAAAACCGCTAGATCAGTTTGCAATTGCGTGTACGGGCAGCGTGTGGGGGCGGTACCGCGCGCGTGAGCAAGCGGAGGCGCTGCCCTGCTGCCAATTCGCCTCACTTGACGCGCTGCTTGCTCACGCGCGCGGTACCGTTTTCCCGTACAGCGCGCTCCTTCGTAGACGCGCTCCTCAAATCCGAATGAAAATCTTTTTGCGATACAGCCAGAACAACATCAACCAATAAATCGCCAGCACTCCAACACCCAGCAAAAACGGTTCGTAGGCTTCGCCGAACAGCTTGAAAGTATTCTGGCCGAAATGGCGTTTGAGCATGGCGGTCATAAAGCCGCCCCACAATTCGGCGATGCAATACGCGGCAATTGAATTCATGCCGATCACCAGCAACGGAAAGGCCCAACGCCGCTGGCCGTGCCAATCCAGCACACTGTAAAACCCGGCCAGCAACAGGCAACACCAGCCGCCGCTAAACAGCACCCAACTCGGCGTCCAGATGCGTTTGACGACCGGGCAAATTCCCAGCCAGCCGAGCAGCCAACCTGAAGCCAAGCCAACCAGCCCAGCGATCACAAACCATTTGGCTTTCTCGCGCTGGCTACGGTCGGAACGCAAGATGCCGCCCGCCAGCAAACCCAAAATCATCGTGCCCAGCGTCGGAATGAAGCTCAGCGTCAGATAGCCACCGCCGTTAAATACGAACGGCTTTTCGCGTGGGAACAGATTCAGGAACCATTGATCGAACCAAGCGGCAAAATTCGTATTCTTGTTCCAATGCGCGGCAAAACCCGTCAGCAGGTGCGGCCAGTCTTTCGCCACACCCACCCAGGTCAGATCGAAATCGGCAGGCGGCAACGGGTACAACGCAAACGCCAGCCAATAACCGACTAGAATTACGCCCAGCGCCAGCCATTGCACGCGCATCGTTTGCCAGCCGAGCAAGAACAGAAACACGTAGCCCAAGCCGATCTGCGTCAGCGTGTCTTCAAAGGTGAAATAAGTCATGGGCCGATTGACCGAACGCAGGAAGATGCCCAGGAAGATCAGAATCAACGCGCGCTGGCAGGCGTGGCGTAACATCCGCGCTTTCGTCTGGCCCTGCTGTTGGCGGCTGATGAGCGAGAACGGCAAGGCCGCGCCAACCAAAAATGAAAACGACGGTTGAATCAGATCGTGCAGCGAACAGCCAATCCATTCGACGTGCGATTGATGCCAGGCCAGGAAGCGCCAGAAACCGCTCTCCGGTAAAGCCGTTGAAACGCGGCGTAGGTGCAACACCTCGGCCATCATCAGCAGCATAACGAAACCGCGATAGGCGTCGAGCGAGGTGAGTCGGTTGGGCAAGGGCGCTTTGTTGGAAGTGCTTTCGACAACTGCTTCGGCCATACAGAGAACGTCCTTTCGTGAACCCTTGATACAGCAGTTGTGGTTGGCGTCAGCGAGCCGTCCAGACCAGGCGGCCGGCAACGACGGTTGCGACCGGCGCACCACGTAATTCCCAGCCATCAAACGGCGTGTTGCGGCTCTTGGATTGAAACTGCCCGGCCTCCACCTTGATCTGTTTAACCGGATCGAAGATTGTCACATCGGCCAGCGCGCCAGCTTTCAACGTGCCGCGCGCCAGCCCGAACAAACGCGCCGGATTACAGGACAGTAATTCCACCATCCGGCTCAACGAAATCACGCCTCGGTGCACCAGCCGATCCAGGGCTAAAGAGACCGCCGTTTCCAGCCCGATGATGCCGTTGGGCGAGCGGTCGAATTCGAGCATCTTTTCGTTGGCGTGATGCGGCGCGTGGTCGGTCGCAATCGCGTCAATCGTGCCGTCGCGCAAGCCTTCGATGATCGCATCCACATCGCTTTGGGCGCGTAACGGCGGGGCCATTTTGAAATTGGTATTGTAACGACTCTCAAATACATCGCGGTCGGTCAGCGTGAAATGGTGCGGCGCGACTTCGCAACTGACGGCCAGGCCCTTGGCTTTAGCTTCGCGCACCAGTTCAACCGAACGCGCCGTCGAGATGTGCGCGATATGCACGCGCGCGCCGGTGATTTCGGCCAGCATGATGTCGCGCGAAACGTGCAGGTCTTCGGCCAAGCCGGGCAAGCCTTTTAACCCCATCAGCGCGGAGTATTGGCCCTCGTGCATCGCCCAGCCCGTCGCGCCACAACAATCTTCGCAATGATCCACCACCGGCAGATCGAAATCGCGGGCGTATTCCAATGCGCGGCGCATCATGCCCGAATCCACCACTGGCTTGCCGTCATCGCTGATCGCCACGATCCCGGCGGCCTTCATCTCGCCAATCTCGGCCAGATGCTCGCCTTTGGAACCTTGCGTGATCGCGCCAATCGGAAAGACGTTCGCCAAGCCAGCCTTGCGCGCCTGTTCGATGATGAAGTTAGTGACCGACGAATTGTCATTGACCGGCTTCGTGTTGGGCATGCAGCAGACCGACGTGAAGCCACCCGCCACCGCCGCCCGCGCGCCTGTTTCGATAGTCTCTTTGTATTCAAAGCCCGGTTCGCGCAGATGTACGTGCAGGTCAATGAAGCCGGGCGCGACGATCAAGCCGGTGGCGTCAACGGTTTTGACACCCTCTGCATTGATTGTCTCATCAATGGTTTCGACTTTGCCGTCGCGAATGAGCAGATCGCGGCGCGCTTCGAGTTGTTGCGTGGGGTCAATGAGGGTGCCGTTTTTGATGAGCAAGGAAGACATAATTTCAAATTTGAAATTGGAGACTCAGGAGTTCCAAATTTCCGCTTGTCGCGAAGTGTCGTACCAGAGAACTGACTCCTGACTCCTGGTTCCTGATTCCTGACCAACGAAAAATGCTGGCTGATTTTCTGCCTGGCAGGAATCAGGAATCAGGAATCAGGAATCAGTTGAGTCTCCAAGTCTATGTTTCACCCCAATTTTTGGAACTACTGCGACTCGAAATTGGAGATGAGGGCACAGCTATTCACCGCCTGCCAGCAAATACAGCACCGCCATCCGCACCGACACGCCATTGTTCACCTGATCCAAAATCAGCGAGAAGGGCCCATCGGCTACGTCGGAATCAATCTCGACGCCGCGATTGATCGGGCCGGGGTGCATGACGATGGCGCCAGGTTTGGCTAGCGCCAAGCGGCGGCGGTTCAGGCCGTAATAGGTCGAGTATTCGCGCAACGAAGGGAAAAAGCCGCCCGACTGCCGCTCCAATTGGATGCGCAACATCATCACGACATCGGCGTCAGCAATCGCATCGTTGACGTGCGGGGCGAAGGTCACGGAGCCTTCCGACGGCGCGAGCAGTTTTTCAAAACCGAAAGGCAGCAGCGTGCGCGGCCCGGCGAAGACTACGTGCGCGCCAAGCTTGGAAAGCAGGTGCGCGTTGGAGCGCGCGACGCGGCTGTGCAGCACATCGCCGATGATGGCGACTTTTAAGCCTGCGAGCCGGTGCTTGTTCTGGCGGATGGTCAGCGCGTCGAGCAGCGCCTGCGTCGGGTGTTCGTGCGCGCCATCGCCCGCGTTGATGACACCGGCTTGTACGTGTTGCGCCAGCGCGTGCGGCGCGCCCGATGACGGATGGCGGATGACAATCGCGTCGGGCGACATGGCCTGCAGATTGAGCGCGGTGTCAATCAGCGTCTCGCCTTTGACGACGCTCGATGTCGAAGCCGAAATGTTGATCGCATCGGCGGAGAGGCGCTTGGCCGCGATTTCAAAGCTGGTGCGCGTGCGCGTCGAGGCTTCAAAGAAAAGATTGATGATGGTTTTGCCGCGCAGCGTGGGGACTTTTTTGATGCGGCGCGTGTTGATGTCGCGAAACGTCTCGGCGGTGTCGAGGATCAAATTGATCTCTTCGACGCTCAGGTCGGCGATGCCCAGCAGGTCTTTGCGTTTAAGAGGCATTCGGAAAGTTCGAGGTTCTGAGTTCTACGTTCTGGGTTTTGAGTGCCGCGTTTGTAAATCACCCGCTCTATGTATTAGCGGGTTTGATTTGCACGCAGATAGCTGGAAAAGCCGATGATCAGGGAAGACGTTTCTTCAGCGAGCTTATACAAGCTGTCAAAGGCGGCTTGGTTGATATAACCAATGTCCAGCGCCACGTAAAGCAGCGATTGCGTTTCCATCGTCGAGCCGCGCGCCATATCGAGAAAGTGGGCGAAGTCCTTGTTGCTGCTATGCCCAAAACCTTCAGCAATGTTGCTCATTGACGAAACGGCGGCACGGCAGATTTGATTGCGCAAGCCATAATCCTGGCTAATCGCACCGCTGCCGCAAGTCTTGTAAATCTCGTGGGCCAGCTCGCGGGCCTTTTGCCAGGCTTTGATCTCCTCAAACTTTCTGATCGCCGCCATTGCGACCTCCTCCAACATAGAACTCAGAACCCAGAACTTAGAACACTTAGGGGTGTTCAACCACGATGACTTTTTCCGTCTCGTCGAATTCGGGCAGCATTACCTTGATGATTTCGGTTTCGGTGGTCGTGACGGTCTTGCCGACGTAATCGGCCTGGATTGGCAATTCGCGCCAGCCGCGATCAATCAACACGGCCAGTTGCACGCGGCGCGGGCGGCCAAAATCAATCAGTTCATCCAGCGCGGCGCGGATCGTGCGGCCCGTGTAAAGCACGTCATCCACCAGAATGATCGTCTTGCCGGTGATGTCGGCAGGCAATTCGGTTTTATTGACGACGGGGCGTTCGCCGACGGTGCTTAGGTCGTCACGATAGAGCGTGATGTCGAGCGCGCCGGTGGCGACGGTAACGCCGTCCATTTCGTTGATCTTGGCGGCGATGCGTTCGGCCAGCGGGACGCCGCGCCGCCGTATGCCGACGAGCAGCACGTTGCCGAGGTCGGGGTTGTTTTCGACGACTTGCGAAGCCATGCGCGCCAGCACGCGGCTCATATCGGCGGCGGTCATCACCACGGATTTTTCAATAAAGTCCATAGGCTCTCTCTTCCGTTTCGTCCTGTTCGATCATCTGGGCAGTGATGCCCGTCAAGCTGGGCAACAACTCTTGCAACGGCAGGTCGCGCCGGGGCGCTTCTTGCGCCAGCATCTGCACACAGACGTTGACGCATTCGTTGCAAATGGCGACGTGCGCGCCAGTCAGCAGCAATTGCACCTGTGTGCGGGGTTTGCCGCAGAAATTGCAGCGTAATTCTTCTTCTCGCTTCGGGAGCGTGGCGTTTTCCATTGGGTTCATCTGGTTTGAAGAGGTAGCGCTGATTTGCGCCGCGCCGAATATACAACGCCTACAACCGTTTCGCCAATTCCATCTGAAAGGCGCGGATGCGGCGCGCGTTGGTGCCCAGATCGCCTTTGCCGATGCGCGATTTTGAGCGGACGTTGACGATGGTTGCGCCGTCCCCGCTCGTCACCGTGATGGTCACATCATCTTTGAATTTCAGCAGCCGCGTCGTCGCGGTCGCATCAATCGTGCCTTGGGCCGGTTCAGTCAAGCGGATTTCCCAACCACTGGCTTGCGCAACGGCCAGGGCGGCGGCAAAGACTTTGTCTGCCGGTTGGTTGAACCGTTGTGGTTTAATGTCGGCGTATTGCGGCGTCTCGCCCGTGCGCACGTCGTTGATGCGCGGCCAGATTAGTCCGAGGATGAAGGGGCTGCTGGCGAGTAAAACAATGCCGACAATGACGTAGACGTAAATTTTATTGGCTTTCATGCTTGTGCCTGTAGATTGAAGTATTGGAACCAATCGGCACGATACACGAATTCGCGTTGGTGCGACAATCCACGCCGGCAACGCCCAGCTTGTTCGTTTTGAAAAGCATCTGCTAGACTGCGCGCCTGTTTCCTCAAATCTGCCCTGCACGGAGAACTTCCCGAATCCACGGATGCCGAATCTCATGAAAGACACCATCGCCACGGTCGAACGCAACGAGTTGAGCCAAGCGCTGTCCGGACGCCGCTACGGGCGGTTGTGGTTAAGCCTGCCGGACTCGTTCCCGATTCTGCCCGGCCAGTTCGCCATGCTCAAAGCCGCTGGCATTTACGAACCGCTGCTGCGCCGGGCGATGGCTTTTTACCGCAGCCAACGCACGAGCAAGGAACTCAGGTTCGAGTTTATCTATCAAATTTTGGGACGCGGCACCCAGGCGCTGGCCGCAGTGCAACCGGGCGCGGGCGTTGAGTTTCTAGGCCCGCTCGGCAACACCTACGATCTGGATGCGGCGCGCGGGCGTGAGGCCGTGTTGGTGGCGGGGGGCGTGGGCGCTCCGGCGTTGTATATGCTGGCCGAAAAGCTGATCGCCTGGCAGATTCCGACGCGGCTCTTTATCGGCGGCGCGAGCCAGGGCGATCTGTGCGGGCTGGCAGATTTTGAAGCGCTGATTGCCAAAGGCAACGTGCACGGCGCGACGATGGATGGCAGTTATGGCGTGACGGGGTTTGTAACCGTGCCGCTGGAAAGTTATCTACAAGAAACGCCGAAGTTGCCGAAGATCATCTTTGCCTGCGGTCCCGATCCGATGTTGCAGCGCGTGGCGCAAATCGCGGCGAGTTACGACGTGCCCGCGCAGCTTTCGCTGGAAGCGCCGATGGGCTGCGGCTTCGGCGTGTGCGTCGGCTGCGCCGTGGCGGTTAAACACGAATGCGCCGAAGGTTTCGTGTACAAAAAAGTCTGCACCGATGGGCCGGTCTTTTGGGGTGACGAATTGCACTTTTGAATGCGGAATTCGGATGGCGGAATTTAGGAGCTAGGTATGGTCAATAAAAAGACAGTGAAAAAAAAGCAAAGCACGAAACAACAAACCAATCCGCCATCCGCCATCCGTAATCCGCAATCCCCGAAGATCACCTATGCGGCGGGCGGCATTCTGTGGCGCACCTCAAAACGCGGGCGGCAGGTGTTGTTGATCATGCGGCCCAAATACCACGACTGGACGCTGCCGAAAGGCCACATCGAAAAGACCGATGACGGCTGGGAGGCGGCAGCGCAACGCGAGGTCAAGGAAGAAACCGGTTATGACACGATGATCACCAGCTTCGCCGGTCACACCGCTTACGAAGTGAAAGGCCGTCCGAAAGTCGTGCTCTTCTGGCACATGACCCCGGTGGGCAATGCCAACTTCGAGCCGTCGGACGAAGTCACCGGCATCGCCTGGTTTCCGCTGGCCGAAGCGGTCGAGAAACTCACCTATGAAAAGGACAAAGCGTTGCTGCGGCAGTTTCTGAAGCATGAATAACCACCAAGCTCTAAATCCAAAACTGGCCATCGAGGTCGCCGGCATCGCGTTCAACAATCCCGTGCTGACGGCGAGCGGAACGTGTGGCTACGGGCTGGACATGGCCGAGTTGATTGATCTGAACCAACTCGGCGGCATTTGCACCAAAGGCCTGTCGGCCAAACCGATGCGCGGCAATGCCCCCTGGCGCATCGTCGAAACGCACGGCGGCATGCTTAACGCCATCGGCTTGCAAAACATCGGCGCGCGCGCCTTCGTCACGGAGAAGCTGCCGGAGTTGCGCAAGTACGACACGCGCATCATTCCGAATGTGTTCGGCTACACGGTTGATGAATACATCGAGGCAATTGAATTGCTGGAAGAGGGCGCGGGCATTCACGGCTACGAGCTAAACATCTCGTGCCCGAACGTGAAGGCGGGCGGCGAGTCGTTTGCCAATGACCCGCGCCAGGCTGCCGCTGTGACCGAGGCGGTGAAGAAAGTCGCCACGCGCCCGGTGATCGTCAAGCTCTCGCCGAATGTCACCGATGTTGCGGCGGTGGCGCGCGCGGTCGAAGCAGCGGGCGCGGATGCGCTGTCGCTGATTAACACGGCGGTCGGGATGGCGATTGACATTCATACGCGCCAGCCGCGCCTGGCCAATGTGACGGGCGGGCTTTCTGGCCCGGCAATCAAACCGATTGCCGTGCGCTGCGTGTTCCAGGCTTTCCGCGCGGTCAAAATTCCACTGCTCGGCATTGGTGGTATTGCGACCGTCGAGGACGCGCTCGAATTCATCATCGCGGGTGCCAGCGCGGTGCAGGTGGGCACGGCGAACTTTTATGATCCCAGCGCGTCTCTCAAAATCGCCGCCGGATTGGCCGCATATTGCGAACAGCACCGTCTGGCGAACATCGGGCAACTCGTCGGCACGGTGAGGCTGGCCCAGGAGTAAGATGAATTGATGCTCAAGGCGCAGTGCATCAAGTGGGCGTTTTTGCAATTGGCCTTTTTGGCGAGCTTCGCGTTGGCAAGCCAAGCGACGGCGCAAACATTGCCGTCCTTTGTCGTCACGCTGGAACCGGAACGCCTTGTGAATGGCTCACCCTGCGTGTTTCGAGTGACGGCGCCAACCGGGACGATCAACCGCGTGACTGGCACCTGGATGTGGCGGCGGCTGTTGTTTAACTTCGACGCCAAAGCGCGCGCGTGGTATGCGGTGGCGGGCGTTGGCCCGGAAGCCGCGCAGGCCAGTTATCCGCTGGTTGTTGAAGCCACACTGGCCAGCGGCGAGATCGTGACTTCGACCTATAACGTGCCGGTTGGACAGGTCAAGTTTCCGTTGTCACGGCTGAGCGTTGACCCAGACTTTCTTGATCCGAATCCGCAGATACGGGCGCGCATTGCGCGGGAACGTGGGTTGAAAAATGAAACCTTCAGCCGTGTGTCGGCACAACCTCTGTGGGAAGGCCCGTTTCGCCTGCCGCTCCAGTCTGTGATGACAGAGGCTTTCGGCACACGCCGGACATTCAACGGCAAGCGGCGCGGTTCGCATCACGGGGTGGATTACGACGCGAACCTGGGCACGCCCATCGCCGCCATGAACAGCGGCAAGGTCGTGCTGGCGCGCAATCTGTTTTTTGAAGGCAACTGCGTCGTGCTCGATCACGGCCTGGGGTTGTTGACGCTGTATCTGCATTTGTCCGCGTTCAAGGTGCAAGAAGGCGCGACCGTCAAACGCGGCCAGGTGCTTGGACTCAGCGGTGACACAGGGCGCGTGACCGGCCCGCACTTGCACGCCGCCGTGCGCTGGCAAGGGATTTATGTTGATCCGGTCAAACTGTATGGACTGGCGCTGCCCTAAGAATTTGAGATTCGAGATTTGAAAGTTGGTAAATACCGTGACCCATAACTCGCAATCCGCAATCCACAATCCGCCACCCGTGACCCGCAATCCGCAATCCGCAATCCGTAACCTGCAATCCACAATCCGTAATCCATTGGTCGTGGCGCTTGATGTGGATTCCGCCGCACAAGCCTTGGACGTGGTCGAACAACTGCGCGGAATCGCCGGCATGTTCAAAATCGGCAAGCAGCTTTTCACCGCCGCCGGGCCGGACATCGTGCGCCGTATTGTGGGCCTGGGCGAAGACGTGTTTCTCGATCTGAAATACCACGACATTCCGAACACCGTGGCCAAGGCGGGCATCGAAGCCGCGCGGCTGGGCGTGCGGATTTTCAATGTGCACGCGCTGGGCGGTGCGGCGATGTTGCGCGCGACTACTGAGGCGGTCGGGGAATTTGCCGCACGTGAAGGGGTGGCCCGTCCATTGATTTTGGGCGTGACGATTCTGACCAGCCACACGCCGGAAAGCTTGCGCGAGTTGGGCATCGAACGGGAACTGGCTGCGCAGGTTGTGCATTTGGCAAAACTTTGCGACGAGGCGGGCCTTGATGGCGTGGTCGCTTCGCCCCAAGAGATTGCGCCAATCCGCGCGGCAGTGCACAATCCGTCATTCGTGCTGCTGACCCCGGGTGTGCGTCCGGCTGGGGCGGCGTTGAATGATCAGGCGCGGGTGATGACACCCGGTGAAGCGATACGCGCGGGCGCCAGTTTGTTAGTCGTTGGCCGCCCGATTCTGGCGGCCTCTGACCCGGCGGCGGCGGCCCGGAAAATTATTGAAGAAATCGAACAAGCCTCGACGTAGTTCGTGAAAGCATGCGGCCTTTGACTCAGGCCCCGTTCAATAAATTAACGACAGCGCTGATAGACCAACGTTGAAAACATCGCTCGCAACGTATGCTGACGACGCTTCCATTCAATCGGCTCTGATTCCGGCAGCTTCCAATTTTTATAGGCCGTTTTCGTAGACCGTTAATAGGCCCCTCATTGGCGCATTCATTCTCTGTAGTAAGGCGGATTTGCTTTTAATGCTTCGTACTCTTTCACGTAAGGTCATCATGGCGGCGCTGTTGGTCGGCGGGCTGGGCTTATGCGGCTGGCGTTTGCTGGCGCAGCCCGGCGGGCAGGCCACGCAAACCACGCCGGGATTCACGCAACCGCCCAAACCAGCCACCCCAAAAACGGAAAAAGCCGCCGCCTTGGCCAGTGAGGGAATGCCTTTTGTGGCGGGTGAACGGCTCGTTTACAACGTGACCTGGTCGCGTTTTGCCTCCGCCGCACGGCTCGAAACCGAGGTCGTCGAACGCGGCGCCTTCTTTGGCCAGGAAGGTTATCAACTGCGCACAAAAGTTGAGACGGCGGGTGATGTCAAAGCGATCTTTTTTGAGATGTACAACCAGTACACGACCTACGCCAGTCCGCGGTCGCTGCTGCCGTACCGCTTGGAAAACACCATCCGGCAAGGGGTGAACCAGATGGATGAAACCATCTTCTTCGATCAAGCGCACCGCGAAGCCCGCTTTAACGACGACAGTACGTTGCCACTGTCACCCAACACCTACGATTTCACTTCCCTGCTCTACGCCGTGCGCCAGCAGCCGTTGGCGGAAGGCTGGAAGCAAAGCTTCAGTGTGCTGTATGGCAAACAACCGCTGGAAATCGAAGTCGAGGTGAAAAAGCGTGAGGCCGTGATTTCCCAACTGGGCCGGTACAACGCTGTGCGCGTGGATTTCACGCCCAAAGAAAAGCAATTCAGCAAATTCCGCGCGCGCGTCTGGTTCTCTGACGATGCCCAACGGCTGCCCATCGCCATTTCAGCGCAACTGCCCTTTGGCGAGGTGCGCGCCGAATTGACGAATGCCACGCAAACTTCGCGCGGCACGCAGCCGCGCATTCAAAACACGCCGCTGGCCGAGGCGCCCGAAGGCGGTGCGCCCGCGACGAACGGTCATCCGCCGGGAGGCGCGCGCGGCGAAGCCAAGCTCCCTTTTGACTTGGGCGAACGCCTCAATTACGACATCGCTTGGGGCAATTTCACTTCGGTCGGGCGCGCCAGTTTTGAAGTCCGGCAAAAGGGTTATGTCGGCGACCGCCGCGTGTTTGAATTTGCGGCGGAAGCGGCTTCGATAGGCGCCGCGCGCACACTCGTCAACGTCAACGATCAGTTGATTAGCTTCGCCGACGCCGATTCGCTCGAACCGATCAAAACCGACACCCGCTTGCGCGAAGGCCGCCGCGTCAAACAGGTCGCCGCCGATTACGATTGGAGCAGCAAACAAGCCAAACTGCCCAATGGCACAGTCATCGCGATTGCGCCGGGTACGCTCGATCTGCTGACGCTTTTTTATTCCGTGCGCGCGGCGGAATTGAAAGTGGGCGCGCTCTATCAATTTTCCTTCCTGGATGCCAATCATCGCGTGCGCGGCGTGGCCGTCCGCGTCAACAAAACCGAACCCATCGGCAGCGCCTTGGGTGCACGCGACGCCTTGCAACTCGACATTCTGACGACGGACAAAACACAGCTTTTGGCCCAGGCCTGGATATCCAACGATGCACGCCGCCTGCCGTTGTATATCGCCACGCGCACGCGCTTTGGCGAACTGCGCTTTCAAATCGCCACCGTCGTCAACCCGCGCTAAGGCTGGCGAAAAAACACCTAGATCGGTTTTCACTTCGGTGTAGGGCAAAAGCTGCGCAGCGGGACAGTACCGCGCGCGTGAGCAAGCGGAGCTTACGTCGTTGCGCCAGTCAGCCGTACTTGACGCGCCGCTTGCTCACGCGCGCTGTACTGTCCCAGCGCGGCGTGCCTACCGTACACGCAAATGAAAACCGATCTAAGCAAAAAGCGCCCGGCTTGTTGAATCAAGCCGGGCGCTTTTAGCTAACCATTTGGCTAAATCAGAATGGCGTTTGGGACAGTACCGCGCGCGTCAGCAAGCGATAATTCGCCGCGGCAGCCGCTTGCTGACGCGCGCGGTACTGTCCCAGCACACCTATGCCCCTTCAAACCGCACGTTGATGCGATAAAGCGTATCCACAATCAGCACGGCGATGGGCGGAAAGAGAATCACGCCCAACAGCGCATCATTGAGCGTCGTATTCAAAAACAACTCGGTTGAGATATTCGTCAGGCTATCAATCAGGATGCCGGCCCCCAGCGAAGCCATGTAACCGCCGATCACAAACGCCCAGGCTACACCCCGTTTGAAGCGTTGCCGTGGCGGTTTCCCTTTTTGGCTCTCGCGGCGTGTGGGGCGATAGGTGTAATAATCAAAATGCTGCTGCAAGCTCGTCACCAAATGCCAGACGCCCACGGTGAACAGCACCAGCAACGCGGCGCGCCAAAACAGGTTGGCGGTTTCCAGCAAGTTGGGCTTCGTCATGGCGATGATGAAGGTGGAAAGAAACAGCGTCACCGTGGTGTAAACCGCTTTGCCGCGCGCGCGCGTTTCGACGCGTTCACGTTCCAGCCATTCATTGACGATGCGGTCGGCGCGCGCCTGGTAATAGGCCCGCCGCGCCGCGCGCATCGAGGCCACGCTCATCTGCTGTGTATTCGAGACGAGATTGACGCCTTGCAGACTGCCGGTGCGGTCATACCAGGTGCGCCGCGTTGGATCGCTCAAGACGTGATAGGCCTCGTTGAGCACGGCGAATTTTTTCGCCGCCAAAGGATCCGGGTTGACGTCAGGATGATACTGGCGCGCCATGCGGCGGTACGCGGATTTGATCTCGGTGGCATCGGCGGAGCGTTTGACGCCCAACACCGCATACAGATCGGACATAGCGATTCCCAGCAGGAAGTCTGGGAAAGTCTGGGAAAGTCTGGGAAAGTCCGGCGGTCATTCGTTGCCAGAATTCTCCAGGCTTTTCGAGACTTTTCGAGACTTTTCCAGACTAACTACTAACGCACCAGGCCCGTTAGCGGGCTGCTCGCGCTTGCATACAAGCGTTTCGGCATGCGCCCGGCTTGATAAGCTCCGCGCCCGGCTTGCACCGCCAGCTTCATCGCCTCGGCCATCGCGCCCGGCTGTTCGGCTTCGGCAATCGCTGTGTTCATCAAGAGGCCGTCAATGCCCAACTCCATCGCAAAGCAGGCGTCGCTCGCCGTGCCTACGCCGGCGTCAACGATGAGCGGCACCTCGGTAATTTGCTCGCGCAAAATCCGCAGGTTGTTCGGGTTCTGAATCCCCAACCCCGAACCAATCGGCGCAGCCAACGGCATCACCGCCGCGGCCCCTGCGTCAATCAGCTTCTTGGCCATGATCAAATCGTCGCTGAAATAGGGCAGCACGGTGAACCCCTCTTTGACCAGAATTTTGGTCGCCGCCAGTGTCGCTTCGTTGTCGGGAAACAACGTCTTTTGATCGCCGATCACCTCGACTTTGACCCAATCCGACAAGCCGACCTCGCGGGCCAATCGTGCCGTGCGCACGGCCTCTTCCGCCGTGTAGCAGGCCGCCGTGTTCGGCAAGATCGAAAACTTTTTGAGATCAATAAAGTCCAGCAGCGACGGTTGCGAACGGTCGGTGATGTTCACGCGGCGCACCGCGACGGTGATCATCTCAGCCCCGCTGCGTTCAAAGGCCTCGACCATTTGTTCATTCGTGCGGTACTTGCCCGTGCCGATAATCAACCGCGATTTGAATTCTTTCCCAGCAATAATCAGTTTTGTATCCATAAGTGCATTATGCCTCGCTTTCTCGAAAGCGCTCAACTGCGATACTCCAACCGCAAATCAAAGCCCAGCGGCGAATGCAACTGCGCGCTCAATTCGTCACTCTTCGCCTGCCACGCCTGCCCTTCCAATTTGCTCGCCAACTGAAAAATCTCTTCTGCTGGCGTTTGGCTTTGCGTCAAGCGTTCATAGAGCGCCAGCGGGCAACTCATCTGAAAGCGCATCCGACGCGCCCGCGTGCGTTCGTCGGGAAACAGGCTCTCTTGCGCACTCAGCGTCGCCTGCAAGGGCAGCGGATATTCGATCTCGAATTGCAGTTTCTCCCTGCCCTTCTTGACTGGGAAGGCCAACTGCTTGCGCGTCTCAACCAGCGCGCGTTGCTGTTCGGTCAAATCCGCGACGGCCAGCACATTCGCCAGCGCGTGGCAGCCGAGCAGCGCGAAATGCTTGGCCAGCGCCAACTGCACGACCGCGATCAGCAAATCGCGAAACGGAATCTCGGTGAAAAGCGGAATCATCTCTTCCCACGTCGGGTCGCTCAGTTGCAGCGTCGCCGTTTCTTTGCTGCGCGTTTGTGGAATGAACAGGCCCGCGACCAGCGAATGTTTGATCCGGCTGCCTTCGCCCGGACTGAGATTTTGCTTCTGCTCAATGCCCGTCTTGATTGCCCGTTGCAACTCTTTGAGCGAACTCTGATTGCCTTTGCATTCCAGCGCGCTGAAACCCAACTCGCGATCCAGCGCGATGTAATCGGGTGCCTTCTTCGGCCCCTTTTTGGTCGTGCGCCCCAGCTTGAGCAGCTTCGTCCCCAGCAACTTTACCAGCGCCTTGGTGTCTACAAACAACAGGAAGCCCAACTTTTCGGTAAGCACTTGCGTAGCGACGCCGACGCTCATCTCTTCGCTCAACACAGCTTTTTGCTGACTGCTAATCTCGTCCCACTCGCGCCGCAACCGCAGATCATACGCCGGGGCGAACGCCCGCTGATAGCGCAGCCACGCCCAGCAATCGCTCAGATCGCAGCCGGTAAAACGCGGTGGGCGCGTCCACAACGCCGTTTGCAACAGCGCGAGGTCTAGGCTGACTGCCGCGCTGCCGCTAAGATCGGTGATTTCCTTCGGCGGCTTGCTCTTGGGCCAGCTTGGTTTGTCAATGAGGATGGTTAGGTGTTTGTTGTTCGACATTCAAGTAAGCCGGTCTTCGCTCAAATTTCGGTCAATTCAGGAGGATGCCAGCCCGCGCGCACCCAATTTTTGCGTACTGTCACCGCTAGCGAATTGCTCATCTTCAGAGTCTCAACGGTGGCGCGTCCGCAGACGGTCAGGCCACTTAGCAGCGTGCCGTCTTCACTCCAAGCGAAATGCTCTGTCCACAATTGGCGGCGCGGATGAAATAGCCCAATCTACTCATTCGTCAACGGGTCTAGGCCAATCGTTTTCTTCCATTTGTATTGATTGCAAAGCTCGCATGCCAGACACAGATTTTCGACTTCATCCACGCCATCCGCAGCCCGTGGCGTGATGTGGTCAACCTGCAACCGCCCCAGCACATAGTCCTGATGGCTCAGGCAATACTCACAACAATTGCCTGCACGGCGGCGGACGAATTCACGTGTTTCTTCCGAAACCATCTCTTAAGCGTGTAAAGGTTCGCGCAAGCCGCGTTGGACGGCTTCAGCTAGGGCTTCTGACTTACGCAAATGTCCGATTTGATAAATGCGTAGCAACGTCAACAATTCGTACCGCTCCGCGGCACTCAACGATTCGGCTTTGCCTTTGGCTTGTAAATCACCCAACCGCCGATTCTGCGTCTCATCCATCTTGGCTTCGGCCAGTCGTAAAACTTCGGCATCGGTCAGCGCAGCAACTGGCGGATAGCCGAGCAATTCCGGGGCGTCGTCAACCATCGGGAATAATAATTCCAACGCATCCGTCAGCACCCCTTCAACGGCCTGCTGTGTCGCACCGCCAAACAGCCTGGCGTTTTGGATTACTGGTTCAGAAACTGTAAGCGTGATTTCAACTGACATTTCAATACCTCTTCATCGTAAAAGTGCTTCCACCTGCCCCCGCACATTCGCCTCAATCACACTCTCGCTCAAATCCGCTTTCACATCCTTCACCAACCACCAACGCTCCACATGCTCTACGCTCTTGCCCGGCGCAATGCGTGCCATCGGTCCCAGCGATTCGACTTCCAAAAAGTCCTGATTGGTGAAGGTCTCGAAGTTGCAGCCGTTGTCGGGATAGCGCCGCCCTTGGGTGTACGGCAAGGCTTTGACGAAGAGCACGCCGCCATTCAGATAGCCGACCCAGCCCAGTTTGTGCGCCAAGCCGATCTTGGTCGGGCCTTTTTTCCCGTCATAGCGCAACACGATATAGCGCTTGCCCCACGTCCAGCGTTTGTCGCTGAGGTCTGTGTACGGCCAGATGATCATTTGCTGATTGGGCGCGAGGCCCTGCGGATGCGGTGTTTTGGGCGGCAGTGGAATGATTTCGGCTCCACCGGACGCCATTACCGACAAGGCCCAGGGCGCGAGTTCGATGTCCCAGAGGTTGGTGTTGCGCAAACGATGTACGACGCGCACAGCGGTGTTGGCGGCATCGAGCGTGATGTCCATTTCCTTTTGGATGCCGGTCAACGGCTCGACCTTTTGCGTGATGCGCACGCTGCCGTCTTTGAGTTGTTTCCATTCAACCGGCGAGTTGTCCAGATCGTAGGTGCGCTTCAAATCTTCCGGCGCGTGCCACAGCCGGTGGCCGCCGCGCATCTGCCAATCCTTTTCGCCCGCCTTGCCAAGCTGCTCGCTGAACTCTTTGAACACATTCGCGCCACCCGTGAAACCGTAGCGAATAATGCGCGGGCCAACTTCGAGCGTGATGATCAATTCGGCGGCGCCGTTGGAAAGTTTCAGGTTGTTTTGCCAGCCTTTGTATTCGACGGTTTCGATGTTGACGGCGGCGGGCGTGGCCGCGGCGAATTTCTTCTTTGCCATAGTTGATGTATGCGGGATAAGAGCAAAACCCAGCGTCAAGCAAGCCACCACTCCAATGCGCTGTGAGTTATGTCTGAACGACATTGCGGGTGTCTCCAGTTGACGGGATGAACTGCCGTGAACGCGAGCAACTATAACGGCAATGTCCGGATGCGGCAATTCTAGCTGAGTACGCAGCACGGCCAGCGGGCTGCCGTGGCGTAAGACGTGCTTGTGCCGACTGGTTTCCCTTCAGCATCGGCCCATCTCACGCGAAGAGCACGCTGGCCGCGCTGCGTACCCGGATGAAGTTGTCAGGACTTGCGCAAAAATTTGCCACAGAGGCACGGAGACACTGAGCAGAGACACAGAGCAGAGATACGGAGCAAGCCAGAAAACCTCGCCAGAGATGTATCAAAACTCTGTGGCTCTGTGCCTCTGTGGCAATCTCACTCGCGTTTTGCGCAAGCCCTGGTTATTTTTTCTTCCGGCTGCGGGAGCCAGATTCCTTGCCCGCATTGAGCATTGAAAAATCCACCAAGTGGCGGTCTACGTTCACGCGATCAACGCGCACGCGCACGCGGTCGCCTAAACGAAAGCGCCGTCCGGCCCGCCCGACCAGCGCGTGAATGCGTTCATCATAACGATAGAAATCATCATGTAGCGATGAGACTGCGACCAGCCCTTCGATAAAAATCTCGTCCAGTTCGACATAAAAGCCGAAATCGCGCACGTTGATGATCGTGCCATCGTATTCCTCGCCAATGCGTTCGGCCATGAATTTGGCTTTGCGCCAATCGTCAAGCTCGTGCTCGGCGGCATCGGCGGCGCGCTCGCGTTCGCTGGACTCTTCGGCCAGCGCGTCGAGTTGGGCAAACGGAATCGGAATGGGTGGGTGTTTGTGCTTTGAATGCTCGACGCCAAAAGTCGGCCCGGTCGCTACCGCTAACAGTACCGTACCGCGAGCCGTGCTTTCGCCAAGTTTTGGATTGGTGTGCAACAACGCGCGCAAGATGCGATGCACCAGCAAGTCAGGATAGCGGCGAATCGGCGAGGTGAAATGGGTGTAAGTCTTCGCGGCCAAGCCGAAATGGCCCGCCGGTTTGTCTATTGCGGCGGCATAGCGCGCCCGCATCAACGAACGCAGCATCGCATAGGCCAGCACTTTCTCTTCCGGCTTCCCTTCCAGTTGTTGCGATAGCCGCTGGTAATCGTGCGAGCTAACGCCTTCGTAAGGGAAGCCGTAGCCGTAAGCGTGCGCCAGTTCGGCGAATTCGATGACACGCTGCGGGTCGGGGTCTTCGTGGATGCGATAGACAGAGGGCACGCTCAAGGCTTGCAGATGCGCGGCGACGGTTTCATTGGCGAGCAGCATGAACTCTTCGATGATACGGTGCGCGATGTTGCGGTCGGCTTTGAGCACGCCGGCAACACGGCCTTCGTCATCGAATTCAAAGATGGCTTCGGGCAGGTTGAAATCAATCGCGCCGCGTTGTTGCCGCATTTGGATGAGGATGTGCGCCAGTTCCTCCATCGTTTTGAACAAGTCGAGCACCGAGGCGTAGCGCGTCTCCAATTCCGGCTCTGCGTGTTTGAGCAGCTTGTTGACGTTGGTGTAAGTCATCCGCTCGGCACTGCGAATCACCGTTTCGCACAGCCGGTAATTGACCACGCGCCCGTTGCGGTCAACCTCCATCAACGCCGACATTGCCAGCCGGTCAACCTGTGGATTGAGCGAACAGATGCCATTCGACAAATGTTCGGGCAACATCGGGATGGCGCGTTCGGGAAAATAAACCGAGGTGCCGCGCAAGCGCGCCTCGTGATCGAGCGCCGTGCCTTCGCGCACATAGAAACTCACGTCGGCGATATGCACGCCTAGGTGAAAATTGCCGTTGTCGAGTTTTTTGAGGCTGATGGCGTCGTCAAAATCGCGCGCCGTCTCGCCGTCAATCGTCACCGTCGGCACGGCGCGCCAATCCACCCGTCCCGCGCGCTGTTCGTCAGTCACGTCGGAGGAATACGCTTCCGCTTCGGCTAGCACTTCGTCGGGGAATACGTGCGGCAGGTCGTGTTTGTGGATGACGATGTTGATGTCCATGCCCGGCTCATCGCTGTTCGCGCCGAGCGTATCAACGATACGGCCCTGTGGATTGACGCGAAACGCGGGGTAACGTGTGATCTCAACGATCACAATCCAACCATCGGCCAGGTCTTTGCCGTCAGCATCTGCTAGGTCAATCTCGTGCAGGAACTTTTCATCCAGCGATTCGACCCAAGCTTGCCGGAACCCATGATGCAAGCGGCCAACGATTTTGAGTTGCCCGCGTTGCACCAGCATCTCGACGCGTGCCTCGCGTTCGCCCCGCGCGTTCGGACGCGACAGACTGACCAGCACGCGGTCGCCATCAAACGCCCCATGCAACTCTTCGGGTTCGACACGCAGGCGGCCCAGCTTGCGGGCTTCCAGGTCGTCGGGGATGAAGTGGATCACCTTGCGGCGGCGCTGGCGAATCGTGCCGAGCATGGCGCGCTGCTGATTCGACCGGCGGAACTCTTGCCCATAGCGCCGCACCAGGCCGAGGCTTTGCAACCGATTGAGCAACGGCGTCAGGGCTTTCTGCTGCGCGCGATTGAGTTCGAGCAGGTCAGCGAGGTCGCGGGCGGATAAACCCTCTTCGGCTTGACCCAATTCGGTCAGCACGGCGTTGAGGTCGAGCAGCGACTGCGTTTCATTGATCTGATGTTTGCGGCTCATAGCGGTCAGCATACGCAAGCTGCGCGCGGAACGAAACCGCCTTGCGTGTTTGTCCGTTCCCTGCTTTCCGCATTGGTCAAACCACTCTATAATCGCGGCAACTTACTTGCTGCGCTAGGCAGCTTCCCGCGCGAACGAAATGATTATGGCTAAGAAATTCAAACTCGCCCTCTGTAGTGCCGTCTGCTTGTCGGCGTTTGTCTGGCTGTGTGAACGTGGCTTGCCCCAATTTGCCAGCGCACAAACGCGCCCGCTTGATTTCAAACGCGACATCGAGCCGATTCTGGCGGCGAACTGCTATGGCTGTCACGGCGCACAAAAAGCGTCAGGCCAGTTGCGGCTGGATTTGCAAGCGACGGCTATACGCGGCGGTCTCAGCGGCGTGGTCATCCTGCCCGGCAAAGGCAAAGATTCGCGCCTCGTGCAGCGTTTGCGCGGCCTGGGTGGCGAGCAACGCATGCCGTTGGGCAAATCAGCGCTGTCTGCTCAGCAAATCAACCTGATTGAACTATGGATTGATCAAGGTGCGACTTGGCCTGCTGACCAATCCGCAATCCGCAATCCGCAATCCGCAATCCCGCAGCATTGGGCGTTTGTGACGCCGGTGCGGCCAGCGTTGCCGATGGTGAAAGACAAGACTTGGGGAAAGACGCCGGTGGATACGTTCGTTTTAGCGCGGCTCGAAAAGGAAGGGCTGACGCCTTCACCACAAGCCGACAAGACGACACTGGCGCGACGCTTGTACCTGGACTTGCTGGGCTTGCCGCCAACATTGCAAGAGCTGGATGCGTTTATGGCCGACACCTCGCCGGATGCGTATGAAAAACTGGTCGAGCGGTTGCTGGCGTCGCCGCATTATGGCGAACGTTGGGGCCGCTGGTGGCTGGACGCGGCGCGTTATGCCGATTCGAATGGGTTTGAAAAAGACCGCCCGCGTTCAATCTGGCCGTATCGCGATTGGGTCATCAAGGCGTTTAACGAAGACAAGCGCTTCGATCAATTCACGATTGAGCAACTGGCCGGCGATCTGTTGCCAAAGGCGACGCTCGAACAACGCATTGCCACCGGCTTTCTGCGCAATTCGATGCGCAATGAAGAGGGCGGCGTAGACCCCGAACAGTTCCGCGTCGAAGAGATCATTGACCGCGTGGATGCGACGGGCAAAGCCTTCCTAGGTTTAACGGTCAACTGCGCGCAATGCCACACGCACAAATTCGATCCGATCAAACACGAAGAGTATTACCGGTTTTACGCCTTCCTCAACAGCGACATTGAGGCCGAACTCGACGTGCCCGATGCCAAGGTCACAGCCAAACGCGCCGAAATCAACCAAGCCGTCGCCAAGCTGGAAGACGAGCTAAGCGCCAAGACGCCCGATCTGACGGCGCGGCTGGCCGCGTGGGAAGAGCAGATGAAGCCGCTGGCGGGCGCTTGGCAGGTGCTTGAAGATTCCACCGTCACGGCTTCGTTCGGCGTGAAATTCGAGCGGTTGCCGGATGGTTCGTATGCGGCGCGCGGCGATGCTTCGACGAACAACAGTTACGTCATCAAGGCGAAGACAGCGCAATCGAACATCACCGGCATCCGTTTGGAAGTGCTCAGCGATGTCAGCCTGCCGCGCGGCGGCCCTGGTCGCCGCAACGATGGCGTGGCGGCGGTCAATGAATTCACTATCGAGACGGTGCCTTATGACAACAAAGAGGAGCGGCCTAGCGGCGCGAAAGTCGCCTTTGGTCAAGTGAGCAGCGATTTCGAGACGCCGAAAAACCTGGCGAAGTTTGCCGCCGATGGCGATGGGAAAACAGCCTGGAGCACCGACACGCTCGTGGCCGAACGCCATCAGGATCGCAAGCTGGTCTTCGCCTTGCAGCAACCGCTGACGCTGGGCGCCGAAAAGCAATTCGTCTTTCAACTCATTCAAAAATACCCCGACAACAATGCGATTGATTGGGGCGTGCATTCGACGGTTGGGCGCTTCCGCGTTTCGGTCACGAGCGCGCCCAATCCACAAGCCGATCCGTTGCCTGCGCGCGTGCGCCAATTGCTGGCGACGCCTGTGGCGCAGCGCACCAAAGAACAGCAACGCGAAGTTTTCAGCTTCTACCGCACGACGGTGAAAGAGTGGAGCGAGACCAATCAAAAGATCGAAGAGTTGCTGAGAGCGTGGCCCTATGGCGACGTGACGTTGGCGCTGGCTGAACGCAGCGTCCCGCGCCCGACGCACATCTTCCGGCGCGGCGATTGGAAGCGGCCCGAAGCCGAAACCATCACGCCCGGCACGCCCGCGTTTCTGCATCCGTTCCCGGCGAATGCGCCGCGCAATCGGCTGGGCCTGGCGCAATGGATCGTAGCAAAAGACAACCCGCTGACGCCGCGCGTAATTGTGAATCGCCTCTGGCAAAGTTACTTCGGCGCGGGGCTGGTCACGACACCCGAAGATTTGGGCACGCGCTGCGAACCGGCTTCGTACCCGGAACTGCTGGATTGGCTAGCGCGCGAATTTTGGGACAACGGCAAGAGTTTCAAGAACGTTCACCGCTTGATCGTCAATTCGGCAACCTATCGCCAAGCATCGCGCATTACACCCAAGCTGCAAGAGGCCGATCCAACCAATCGCTGGCTGGCGCGCGCGCCGCGCTTTCGCGTCGAAGCGGAAACCGTTCGCGACATTGCGCTGGCGGCGTCGGGTTTGCTCAGTCGCAAGATCGGCGGGCCGAGCGTGTATCCGCCGATTCCCGAGGGCGTGCTGAGTTTGAGTTTTGGCCGCGCGATGGATTGGAAGACGGTGCCGGGCGAAGACCGATACCGGCGCGGGATGTATACGTTCTGGAAACGCAACGTGCCTTACCCGGCCTTGCAGGTTTTCGATATGCCGAACGGCGATTTCGCCTGCACGCGGCGCACGCGCTCGAATACGCCGTTGCAAGCATTGACGACGCTCAATGACGCAACGTTTATGGAAATGGCGCAGGTCTTTGCCTTGCGCATCTGGAAAGAAGGCGGCGCTGACGAACACGTGCGGATGCAGTATGCCTTTCGTTTGTGCACGAGCCGCGTGCCCGATGCGTTTGAATTGGAACGCTTGTTGAAGCTGCTGCACGAAGAGCAGCAGCAATTCGCGGGCAAGACGGCGGCGGCGGTTTACGTGTCGTCGGCGGATTTGAACAAGCTGCCTGAAGATGTTGATCTGCATCAACTGGCGCCGTGGACGATGGTGGCGCGGGCCTTGCTGAATCTGGACGAAACGATCACCAAGCAGTAAGGCGCGCGCTGTTGACACCTGCCACGAAGCCACCAGGATGTCCGACAAGCTGCCAGCTTGTCGCGGCTTGGGAGGCGAACCGCTACCGAGGTTGCTACGAAATTGGCCAGGGACACGGTGGCCTCAATGGGTCACAGGCCAAAAGTTCGACAAGCTGGCAGCTTATCGAACATACAAGCCACACGAAGTGATACCAAGAAAGAACCCCAGACTGCCGCCTGCTCTTTGTGTTCCTTCGCGTGGTTTCGTGGGAGAAATGTTCTTTTGAATTCGCGGGCTTAACTCAGCACGAATTCGCGTGACTGCCGCAGGTTGTGGGGCAATTCGGCCAGCACTTCCGCCGCTTGTTCCAGCGTCAGCTTGAGCAAGGTTCCCGCCGGATGGTTGACCAGCAAGGTGGGCGAAAAGCGTTCGAGGGCGGGCGCCAAATCTATGCGCGGCGTATTGATGGCGAGTGTCGCCAGATAATCGGCGAGGGCCGTGACCGCCACATAAGGCAGGTCGTAATAGTTCTTTTCCAGACCGTGATGAAAGGCCATGGCTTCGATAACCGCGCCGGGCAAGCGCCATTGTTCGCCGACAACGCGGCCAATGCGCGGGTGATATTCCCAGATGAGCGTTTCGACGACCTGGGGCGGCAACCCGCGCGCGAGGTTTTGGCGTTCGAGCAAGTCCTGAAAAATGGTGTAAAGCACCGTGATGCCCAAATCCATCAGCAGGCTGCACAAAAAGGCCAGGCTGCTTTTTAGCTCGACTTTTTGGGCAATCGTTTTGGCAATAAAGGCCGCCGCCGAAGAGAGCTTCCACATCTGTTCTTTTTCGGCGGCAAAGCGGTCACGCTTGGTGCGCTGGGTTTGGATGGCTGCGGCAATGACGATGTTGACGACTTCGCCCGCGCCGATGCGCTTGACGGCGGCTTCGAGCGAATCCACGCGATAGGAATAGCCGTACAAAGGCGAATTGGCATAGCGCAGGATTTGGGCGGCGACGGCTTGATCTTTGATGACCAAATCGCCGAGCGAACGCAGCGAGAAGTTTTCGTCGCTCGTCAGTTCCAGCACGCGCACGGCCAAATCCGGCAAGGCGGGAATCTTGAAATCCTTCTCCTGAATGCGGCTGACGGCATAGAGGCGCAGGTGTTCGGCCAAGGTGAAATTTTCGGAGTCCGAGGGAGCGCCATCGAATTGGAGCAGCGTGTCTGAAGGCTTGGCAGAAGCCTGATCGGCCAGAGCTGCTTGCAACAACCGTTCAGCCGCGAAGGTTTGCGTGACTTTGGCGGCCCAGGCGGGCAGACGATCCAGGCTGAAGGTGAAGCGGCCTGTCTGCCAATTCAGGGTGTTCGCCAGCAGCGCGCGCATGGAATTGGTATTGGTCACCGCGCCGCGACCGGCGACGGCGGCCCCGGCAATGCCGCCTTCGACAAAATAAACTTCAACACGCGGGCGCGGTTTGTTGCCGGGCAAAGCGTCCAGTTTGCCCGCGCGCAAGGCATCGAGTTGGGCGCGGTCTGGCCCCTGCGCCAGGTTGAGTTGGCCTGTGCGGCGCGTAAACGCCAGCCATTGAATCAGGTCAGGGAGTGGGAAGGTGTAAATGTCGCCTTGCAGCATGGTTGGATCACCTAAGCAGGCGCTTTGCTTGCACAAAACGCTGGCGGGTTAATAGGTTCCGCCCCAGGCCGGAACTCGCTTTACGAGCAAATTGGCTGGCCCGCAGCCAAAGTTCGCGGTCAATTAAAACGTGGCGGTCACCTTGCATTTATTGAGACTGCCGAAGTTTCAATCGGCAGATGGGCGTAAATACTTGAGCGCGCCGCAGGAATTTTGGCGCGGCGTTGTTTCAGTTGCCGGCAAACGGCCTAACTCTTAGGCTCGTTTCAGCACTCCGAAAACGATTTCGTTTAATCACCATGATAAATCGGTCGCTTAAATTGTTTGTCGTCTTGGCGCTGTGCGTGGGTTGCTTGCCGCTGTCTTGGCTCGCCACCGCGCAGCGCGCGCCCATAGATTTCGTCCGCGACATCCAACCGATCTTTCAGACACATTGCACCGGTTGCCACAGCGCACAAAAAGCCCTCGCGCAATTGCGGCTCGACAGCAAACCAAGCGCCGCGCGCGTGCTGAAACCGGGCGACAGCAAAGCTTCGCGTCTGTTGCAACGAGTACTCGGCGCCGGCGGCGAACCGCGTATGCCCAAAGGCGGCGTGCCGCTCGAACCCGAACAGATCGAATTGCTGCGCCGCTGGATTGACGAAGGGGCGAGCTGGCCTGAACAGACCGCAGACCGCAGATCGCAGACCTCAGACCCGCTGCAACATTGGGCGTTCGTTGCGCCGTTACGCGCGGCCTTGCCTAGGGTGAGGAACAAGACTTGGGCGCGCAATCCAATTGACGCCTTTGTGCTGGCGCGGCTGGAAAAGGAAGGGCTGACGCCTTCGCCTGAAGCGGACAAGGTGCAATTACTGCGGCGGCTGAGTCTGGATTTGATCGGCTTGCCCCCGACGCCGGAAGAGGTGGACGCGTTTCTGCAAGACAAGTCGCCGCGCGCCTATGAAAGGCAGGTCGAGCGTTTGCTGGCGAGTCCGCATTATGGCGAGCGCTGGGGGCGCTTATGGCTGGATGGCGCGCGTTACGCCGATTCGGATGGCTTTGAGAAAGACAAGCCGCGCAATGTTTGGTTTTATCGTGACTGGGTCATCAATGCGCTGAACCACGACCTGCCCTACGATCAATTCGTCATCGAACAAATCGCGGGCGACCTGCTGCCTAATCCAACCCAAGACCAGCTTGTCGCCACAGGCTTTCTGCGCAATTCGATGATTAACGAGGAGGGCGGCGTTGATCCAGAACAGTTCCGCATGGAAGCGATGTTCGACCGGATGGATGCGTTGGGCAAAAGCGTGTTGGGTTTCACGGTCAATTGCGCGCAATGCCACAACCACAAATTCGATCCGCTCAAGCAAGAAGAGTATTACCGACTGTTCGCCTTCTTGAACAATTCGCACGAAGGCGCGCTGGTTGTTTACACGCCAGAAGAACAAATGAAACGCGCCAACATCCTGGCGCAAACGCGCGAGATCGAAGCCAAGTTGCAAGAGTTGAAACCGGACTGGCAAACCGCAATGGATGTCTGGGAAGCGCGCGTCAAAAACGATCCTCAAGTCATGGCGGACTGGCAGATCGTTCAGCCCGAAGTGAACGACATCTCGACAGAGGGCGCGCGCTATTTGCCGCAAAAGGACGGCTCGTTTTTGGTCGGCGGTTACGCACCCGCCAAGCATCGTGTAAAGCTGGCACTCAAAACGAACGTCAAGAACATCTCGGCCTTTCGCCTGGAACTACTGACTGATCCGAACCTGCCGCTGAACGGGCCGGGGCGTTCATACAAAGGCTCCTGCACGCTGACTGAATTTGAAGTCGAAGCGGCGGCTTCGGAAAAAGACAAACCCGCCAGACTGAAACTCGCCCGCGCCACGGCGGATGTAAATCCGCCCGAACAGGAACTCGAAGCCAAATTCAATGACAAGAGCGGCAAGCGGCGTGTGAGCGGCCCAGTTGAATTGGCGATTGACGGCAAAGAAGAAACCGGTTGGAGCATTGATGCCGGGCCAGGCTCGCGCAATCAATCGCGCAAGGCTGTTTTCAATCTCGCGCAACCGCTCGCCAATGAAAGCGGCACGACGCTGTCGTTTTACCTGAGCCAAAAGCATGGCGGTTGGAACAACAACGACAACGAGCAACAAGGCATCGGACGTTTGCGCTTGTCGCTGACGACCGCGCCGGATGCCGTCGCCGATCCGTTGCCCGCTGGTGTGCGCGACATTCTGAGCATCCCGCGCGCGCAGTGCGGCAAGGCGCAGCTTGAAACGGTGTTTAGTTACTGGCGCACGACGGTGCCGGAATGGGCGAGCTACAACCAACAGATCGCCGAACTCTGGCAGCAATATCCTGAAGGCAATTCGCAACTGGTCATGAACGAGCGCGCCGAATTGCGCGACACCTTCACGCTCAAACGCGGCGATTTCCTGCGACCCGACAAACAGATCGAACCCGGCGTACCCGCGTTCCTGCATCCGCTGCCTGCGAATGCGCCGAAGAACCGGTTGACGTTTGCGAAATGGCTGGTGGATCGGCGTTCGCCCACGACGGCGCGCGCGCTCGTCAATCGCGTCTGGCAAGCCTATTTCGGCACGGGCCTCTATGCGACAACCGAAGATTTGGGGCGGCAGGGCGAACGGCCATCGCATCCGGAGTTGCTGGACTGGCTGGCGGTGGAGTTGATGGAGCCTCAACCAGTTGGCAGTTGGCAGTTGGCAGTAGCAGAAATTCAAATTCGCAATCGCCCAAATGGAGCTTGAAACACATTCATCGGTTGATTGTGACGAGCGCGACGTATCGGCAATCGTCGAAGCTGACGCCGCAACTTTTGGAGAAAGACCCAGACAATCGTTTGCTGGCGCGTGGCGCACGGTTGCGCGTGGAGGGCGAGATCGTGCGCGACATTGCGCTGGCGGCGAGCGGCTTACTCAATCCGGCAATCGGCGGGCGCAGCGTCTATCCGCCTTCGCCGGAGTTTTTGTATCTGCCGCCGGTGAGTTACGGCACGAAGGCTTGGAAGGAAGAAAAAGGCGCGGAGCGGTACCGGCGCGCGCTCTACACCTTCCGCTTCCGTTCGGTGCCCTATCCGGTCTTGCAGGCCTTTGATACGCCAACCGGCGATGTCTCGTGCGTGCGGCGCGCCAAATCGAATACGCCGTTGCAGGCGTTGACGACGCTCAACGAGACGCTGTTTCTGGAAGCGGCGCGCGCCCTGGCATTGAAGACGTTGAATGAAGGTGGCACGACCAATGCGCAACGAATTGAATTCGCTTTCCGCCGTCTGCTGGCGCGCAAGCCTTCGGCGCAGGAAACGGCGGCGTTGCTAGCGTTGCTCAACGAACAACACGCGCGGTTTGCGAGCGGTGCGTTGAATCCGCAAGCGTTCGCGCTGAATGAGCCGGAACAATCCGTGACGTTGCCGCAAGGCGTCACGCTGGCGCAATTGGCGGCGTGGACGGCGGTGGCGCGGGCGCTGCTGAATTTGGATGAGACGATTACGAAAGGCTGATGCTCAAGTGAGCCAAAGGCGCTTGACGCCGTAAGGATCAAAGGCCGCGTCAACGCTGACAACGGTCAGGTTTTCGGCTTGGGCTTGGGCGATTAACAGCCGGTCAAATGGGTCTTTGTGGTGAAATGGCAAAGTCTCGATCAAAGCCAGATGGTTGAGCTGGATGTTCAGCAAACTAACATCGCCGCGGCTGATCTCCGTATTGACGATTTGCTGGACTGGTTGTGGCAAGCGCAACTTGCCGGTTGAGACCTTGATAGCTGTTTCCCAAACGCTGGCGATGCTGAGATACAGCGTGTTGGCAGGGTCTTCGAGCAACTCCCTAGTGGCCTGTGGCAACCCCGGTCCGAAGCTGGCGATCACTGACCACAGAAAAGTATGCGTGTCGAGTAGTAGTTTCATGGCATGTATTCTGCAAAGTCTTCGAGTGGTTCGTTAAAGTCGGGGCTCATCCAGGCAGGGCCTTCGATCAAACCAAGCTGGCGGCGTTTCGGTTTGGCTTCTGCTACGACTGGCTCATTGGCAGGAACCAGTTTGGCTACGACCTGATTCTGGTCGCCGGTCAAAATCAATTCTTCATCGCGTTTGAGATTGGCAATGACTTCTTCCACTTTTGTGGCAAACTCTGCGACGTTCATGGTGATTGCTGACATAATCAATTCCTTTCGCAAACCAATCGTAATCTGGCGAAAGTATAGCGCAACCGAGCGCAGAAACAGGAACTTATGAAAACACCGGAATCCATTCAACCGCCAGACAGCAGCCGCCGCTGGTTCATCGAACAATGCGGCGTCGGCTTGGGCGCCATTGCTGCGAACTCGCTGCTCACGCAAGCGGGTTACGCACAGGCACAAAACAATCCGCAATCCGCAATCCACAATCCACAATCCAGTAATCCGCTCGCCCCCAAACAGCCGCACTTCAAACCCAAGGCCAAGAACATCATTTACCTGTTTATGGCGGGCGGGCCGAGCCACATCGAACTCTTCGACAACAAACCCGCGCTGGCGAAATTTGACGGCACGCTGCCGCCGCCGGAATTGCTGAAAGGCTACCGCGCGGCGTTCATCAATCCGAACTCGACGCTGCTGGGGCCGAAATTCAAGTTCGCCAAATATGGCAAAAGTGGCGCGGAGCTTTCCGAACTGTTGCCGTATACCGCCAAAATCGCGGATGACATCTGCATCGTCAAATCAATGGTCACGGATGCGTTCAACCATGCGCCCGGCCAATTGCTGATGAATACGGGCGCGATGATTTTCGGGCGTCCGAGCTTTGGCGCGTGGACGGTTTACGGGCTGGGCAGCGAATCGCAGGACTTGCCCGCCTTCGTCGCGTTCAGCACGGGCAGCAAGGGGCCGAGCGGCGGCAACGCGTGTTGGGGCAGCGGCTTTTTGCCGACGGTTTATCAGGGCGTGCAATTCCGCACGGTGGGCGATCCGGTGCTGTATCTTTCCAACCCGCGCGGCGTAGATGATGAGCTGCAACGCGCCACGCTCGACACCATCAACCGGCTGAACCGCATGCAACTCGCAGCGACGGGCGATCCGGAAATCGCCACCCGCATCAATTCGTTCGAGACAGCCTTCAAGATGCAAAAGGTCGCGCCCGAAGCCACTGACATCAGCAAGGAGCCGAAACACATTTTGGATTTATACGGCGCGGAACCGGGCAAACCTTCGTTCGCCAATTCGGTGTTGATGGCGCGGCGGCTGGTCGAAAAGGGCGTGCGCTTCGTCCAAATCATGCACGAAGCCTGGGATCAGCACGGTTCGCTGGTGCGCGACCTGACCAAGAATTGCAAGGACACCGAACAGGCGTGCGCAGCCTTGGTGCAGGATTTGAAACAGCGCGGCATGCTCGACGATACGCTGGTCATCTGGGGTGGCGAATTTGGCCGCACGCCGATGGTGCAGGGCGGCAACGACGGACGCGATCGTCATCCGAATGCGTTTACGATGTGGTTCGCGGGCGGCGGTATCAAACCGGGCGTGACGATTGGGACGACCGATGATTTGGGCTTCAACGTCGCCGAAGACCGCGTCCACGTGCATGATTTGCACGCGACGCTGCTGCACCTGCTGGGCTTCGATCACGAGAAGCTGACCTATCGTTTTCAGGGGCGCGATTTCCGGCTGACGGATGTGCATGGCGTGGTGCAAGAAAAGCTTTTGGCATAGCAAGGAACAACCAATGAATTACCAAGACGAAATCAAACTCGAATTCAAAAAGCTGCTCACCCGGCGGCACTTCTTTCGGGAATGCGGCGTCGGGCTGGGTTCCATCGCGCTGACTTCCCTGTTGGGCCAAACCATGCTTGCGCAATCCGCAATCCGCAATCCGCTTGCGCCCAAACAGCCGCATTTCAAAGCCAAAGCCAAGCGCGTCATTTACCTGTTCCAAGCGGGCGCGCCCTCGCAATTCGAGACCTTTGATTACAAGCCGGGCCTGGCGAAATACAACGGCAAGCCCTGCCCGCCCGAGTTGCTCAAAGGCCAGACCCTCGCCTTTATCAAACCGGATGCCGCGCTTTATGCCACCGAATTGAAGTTCAGCAAGCACGGCCAGTCGGGCGCGGAAATTTCTGAAGCGATGCCGCATCTCGCCAAGGTCGCCGATGACATCACGATCATCCGTTCGATGATGACGGATGCGGTCAATCACGCGCCGGGCCAGATCATGATGAATACCGGCTCGGTGCAATTCGGGCGTCCGAGCATGGGCGCGTGGGTGACTTACGGGCTGGGCAGCGAATCGCAGGATTTGCCGGCGTTTGTGGTGCTGACTTCGGCGGGCGGGACGAGCGGCGGCGCGGGCAATTGGGGCAGCGGCTTTTTGCCGACGGTTTATCAGGGCGTGCCCTTCCGCCGCACGGGCGAACCGATTTTGTCGCTCACCAATCCGCGCGGCATCACACGCGCGATGCAGCGGCAGACGCTGGATGCGCTGAAAGACCTGAACGAGCATCATCTGGACGCGACGGGTGACTCTGAAATTGCGACGCGCATCAATTCGTTCGAGATGGCTTATCGTATGCAGGAAAGCGGGCCGGAGTTGATAGATTTGTCCAAGGAATCGCCAGAGACGCTGGCGCTGTACGGCGCGGAGCCGGGCAAAAACACCTACCAAAACAACTGCCTGCTGGCGCGGCGGATGATCGAACGCGGCGTGCGCTTCGTGCAGCTTTTCCACGAAGCTTGGGATCACCACAGCGAGGTGCGCAAGGGCGTGCTCAGCCAGTGCAAGAACACCGATCAAGCAACGGCGGCGCTGATCCATGACCTGAAACAGCGGGGGTTGCTGGAAGACACCATCGTCATCTGGGGCGGCGAATTTGGCCGCACGCCGATGGTCGAGAGCGACCCCGAAGCCGGGCGCGCACTGGGCCGCGATCATCACAACAAAGCGTTCTCAATGTTCGTGGCGGGCGGCGGTTTCAAGCCGGGCGTCACACTGGGCCAGACGGATGAATTGGGCTTCAACGTCGCCGAAGACCCGGTGCATGTGCACGATTTGCACGCGACGATCATGCAGTTGCTAGGCTTCGATCACACCAAACTGACGTTTCGTTTTCAGGGCCGCGATTACCGGCTGACGGATGTGCACGGGTTGGTGATTGATAAGTTGTTGGCGTAGGGCGCGGCGGCTGGCGTTAAACAAAAAGGGCAAGCGAAGCAAGGAGGGCAAAACCGTATCCGGGGTTTGCCCTCCTTCTTTTTTGTCTTTTAGCGCCGCGCCTTACTTGTTGACGCGCGCTGCGCCGGTGACCGCCAGTGGCAAACGTTTGGTCTGTGGCGCGTTCGGATCGGGCGCGAGAAAGTAGAGGCGCGGTTCGAGGCGCAACTGCTGGTCGCGCGACGTGGCGCTGTTAAGTAGCTGAAGGGTGATGCGTCCGCTTTGCCCTGTCCGTAAAAAATCGGCGGACAAATTGTTTCTGGTATCGAGCAATTCCTGCAACCGGCGAAAGACGGCCGGTTTTGCGGCAAACGTGCTGGTGCCTGTCCCCGCTGTCGGCGCGGCGCTGTCAACCGGCCCTAACCACTCGGCTCCATCCGGATATTCGCTGAACGAAGCTTCCAGGCGCGTTTGATTGATCTGCTTGAACGACAAGCCGAGATCAAGCGCATACAACACGGCATTGGCTTGCCCCGCCGCCGTGTTTTGCAGCGTGATGGTCAGGATGGTGCCCGTGGCGTCCAGCGCAAAACTGGCTTGCGCGCTGATGTTTTGGAAGGCGGCAGGCGGCGGGCCTTTTTCCAACGGGCGCACATTGTCGAAACGTATAGTTTCGGATTGACCGGCTTTGAGCGGAATGACTTGTGCACGTGCCGCGCCCGTCAGCCAGAGTAATGCAAATAAAAGTGCGGTTTTGTGTTTCATAGAATCCCTCTTGAACTACGATTCAACCACGGGGGTCACGGGGATCGCGGAGAGGCTGATAGGTAGTGGGTTTCCCCGTGTTCCCCGTGGTTGCTCTGTCCCAATGTTTGTTGCCCTGATTTAGCGCGGCAAGATCGCCCACTTCGGATTGTCATTGAGTGTCGCAGCCGGGGTGACGACTTGTTGTTGAATGAACGTCCAGGCCTGTGCGCCATTGGGTTCTGCCGCCGCCATTGCCGCCGCCGCCATGCATATCGCCGGGTAGCCGTGATTGGCATCGGCCAACTGGCTGACGAAATCGGCTTGGGCATTGGCGGCATAGCTGGCGACAAAGGCGCTGCGCGTGTCCGCCCAATTGCTGAAATACTGATCGCCCGGCGTGAGCTTTTGCAGCGTCGGCATCATAAACGACGCCGCCAGATAAGGGTTGTAAGCCGGATTGGTCAGTTCGTTGGTCAAGACCGGGGCGACCCACGAAAGCAAAGGGCCGGTGGCGAAACCCAATTCCTTGGCGCGCCCCAACGAATAGATCATAAAGTGAATCTGCCAGGGTTGCGTGCGCCGCGAGGCCTTGGCGGGGTCAATGTCGGTGCTATCCGCAAAGACCACCGGCCCGCGATCCCAAACCCGCTGCGGAGGCAGAACGGGGTTGTAGGGGAAATAGTTCGGCCATTGCTCGTCGTAATACTTCTTCACCGCGACGGTGTTGCCCCAGTTCCAATTGGCGGTGTTTTGATTAGGCGTGCCGGTCAAGCTGAGCGTGCCTTCCCAAATGCCGATGGCGTCGTTGACCAGGCGCGTGAAGTACGTTTTTTCAGGCGTGCCATCCGGCGCAAACCAGGCCGTTTGCGCGCGCGTGCGCAAGGCCCAGGCATCGCCGCGCACTTCGTCTTGAATCCCGCCGGTATCGCCCGCCGGGCCGCGCCCCCAAAAATAGGTGTCGGTAAAATTGGTGCCCGCCGCGCTCCAGGCTGTCCAGAAATACATTTCTTCCAGGAAAAAGTAATCGCCCGTAACTGCATAAAGCGGCGAAAAGTAATCCGGCTGATGCGCACTATCGGGCCGCCAGCCACCATTCGTCATCGTTCCCACCGGCACGATTTTGTCCGCCGAGACAGTTTCTGAGTAGTTAATGTAATCGTTCCCGGCGTAAAGAAAGACGGTCGGGCGCGCGGTCAACGACAAGACTTTGCCCAACGCGGGCGTGCTGCTGTTGCGGTCAAAATTGCGGCCATTCAACCCTTCGCGGAAGTGCACCGGGAACGCGGCGGCGAGTTCGGCATTGCCAAAAGTCTTTTCCTGCATGCGCGTGTCGCCGGTAAACAGCCACAACACGAGCCAAGTCGGATACGGGCCAATTTCATCGCGCCCACCGGCGGTCGGCATCAGCTTGGTCAGATTACCGCGGTCGAACAAATCTTTGGGCGCGGCCGCCCAGCCGTTATACGGATCGTTATAAGCGGCGCTCAACGCCGCTTCGGGCACGAGCCGCCCGGTGTCGTAATTCGGCAGTGCGCGCGTTTGTTTGAGATAGGCCAGGTTGTGATTGATCTCGATGGCCGGCGGTGCGCCACCTAGCCAGAATTCCTTTGTCCAGCGGCTGGCGACGTGTTGCGTGAGATTGGCCTTGCTGTAAACGGTTTGTGGGGCGGTGCGGCCCAGCTTTAATTTCAGTGAATAGCTTTGGTCTTGCAGCGCGATGGTGTTAGCGACTTCGCCGATGAAACGGATTCGGACTTTGCGGATGTCGGGCCAGAACGTCGCGTGAAAGAGCGGGCGCACCGAGCGATTGGCGTCGAAGCCCAAATCGAAGGCGCGCGCCAAACTGTGATCGGCCAGAATGATCGAGGTCGAGACGGAACCCTTGTTCCAATACTCAAACTTGTCGGCGTCGAGCATGTCACGCGCCGAGGCGCTCACGCTGCCGCCTTGTGTCAATTCTGTCAGGGCGTCGAAATTGAGTTTGGACGCCTGCATCTCGCGTTTGGACATGAAGCCGGTATTGTTGCCCGACGTTTGATTGATGAAGGTGATGGTGACGCTGCTGCGCGCGCTGAGCGTCGGCAGATAAAACGTCAGCACCGCGTGTTTGACCGAGCCGTCAGGCCAGCGGCTTTTGACATCGGCTTGCGTCGTCAGACCTGTGCCATTGAGCACAGCGCGTGGGAAATTCGGGATTTCACCTTGTACGAACACACGCCCCAGTTGAATTGGATACTGTTTGGTCGTCACGCCAGCCTTTTCGCGGATGGTGACGAAATTGGCTGGATTGCTTTGCGCCCAGGCAGCGGAGGCCAAGCCGCACAACAACGCCAGCAGCATGGCCGTCGCGTTGACTATTTGGATGATCGTCTTCCGCACAGACTGCTTCCCTGTCGGATGGTTCATTTTCATGCTCCGTTAAAAGAGATGGTTCGGGGCCGATTAAAAGGAACGGGATGACACGGGGCGGTGTGTTTGTGGGGATGTGGGGACGTCTTCAGCTTAAGCTGCCACAGGCATGATGTGGATGCGCGCTAAAATTGCAAGCACATTTTGCCCGCCGCTCAAGTCGTGTGGCCAGCCGCAGCCTTGAGAACTACACCCTGAATCCCGATTCCTGAACCCTGTTCCCTGAACCGCAAAAGTTCTTGGCCTTTTCCGGATCAGGAATCAGGAACCGTGATTCAGGATTCAGGGCGCTTTTTTTTCACTTTGGTGCGTGACGCGCTGTTCAACCATTTGGCGAATGCGCTGCACAGCTTCCTGCAAGGCTGCGAGCGAATTTGCGTAGGACATCCGCAGGTACCCTTCCGCGCCGAACGCGCCGCCATCAGTCGTCACGACGCCGTGCTTCCACAGTAATTCGTCGGCGACTTCTTTGGACGTAGCGAAGCCACAGGCGCTCATCAGTCCTTTGACGTTCGGGAAAGCATAGAACGCGCCTTCGGGCCGCCCGCACACGATGCCGGGGATTGCGTTGAGCGCGGGGATAAACCATTCGGCGCGGCGCTGGTATTCGGCCAGCATTGCGTTGACTGGTTCCTGCGTTTCGGTCAGCGCCGTGATAGCCGCGCGTTGCGCAATCGAAGCCGCGTGTGTGGCCGACTGGCTTTGCACCTTGATGATCTCGTTGATCCACGCGCGCGGGCCTAGCGTGTAACCCACGCGCCAGCCCGTCATCGCATACGTTTTGGAAAGCGAACCGGCAATCAGCACGCGCTCGCGCAATTCAGCGGGCAAGGCGGCGGCGGAAAACGGCTGTTGCGGCGGATAAACAAATTGCAGATAGCATTCGTCTGAGATGACCCACAGGCCCTGCGCGACCGCGACTTCGATGATTTGCTTGAACTCCGCTGGATCAATGACGCGCCCGGTCGGATTGGAAGGGGAATTGATGATGAGCAGTTTGGCTTGCGGCGTGAGGGCCGCTTCAACAGCGGCAGCGGTCAGGTGAAAGTCGGTTGGCTCGGTCTCGACCCACACAACATTGCCCTCGGCCATGTGGACGATTTCAGGAAAGGAAACCCAGCAGGGCTTTTCGACCAGCACATCGTCGCCCGAATTGATCAGTGCCAACACGCCATTGAAGATGCCCTGCTTACCGCCCACTACGATGCAGCAATCTTCGGGCGCGTAATCCGAACCGAAGTGGCCGTTGATATAGCCGCACACGGCCTGCCGCAACGGCAAGATGCCGCTCGTCGCGGTGTACTTGGTGAAGTTCTCATCGAGCGCGCGTTTGGCGGCGTCTTTGATATGCGCGGGTGTGGGGAAATCGGGTTCGCCCGCACCCAGGTCTACCAGATTGACGCCCTGTTCGCGCAACTTGGCGGCGGCGTTGACGACGGCGGCGGTGGCGGACAGGCGCGTGAGGTTGGCGCGGTTGGAAGCGGGGAAAGCAGTAGTCATGGGTACTCTCGTCTGTCTGAATTATTTGGGCAGCTTCTCTTTCATTCGACGGCTCACCGCGTCCGGCACCAGCGCGTCAATGTCGCCGCCCAGTCTGAACACTTCTTTCACCAGGCTCGAACTGATGTGCGCGTATTCTTGTGCGGCGGTCAGAAAGACAGTTTCGACGCCGGGATGCAAGTGACGGTTCATCAGCACCATCGGCAATTCGTAATCGTAATCCGCCGCCGAACGCAGACCGCGAATGACGGCACAGGCTTGGCGTTGCCGCGCATATTCGACCAACAAACCGGAGAAGGTCTCGATCTGTACGTTGGCAAAGCGCGGTGGCAAAACTTCCTGCAACAAAGCCACGCGCTCTTCGACAGTGAAGAGCGGCTGTTTGTTGGGATTGACGAGCAGCGCGACGATGACTTCGTCAAACAGCCTGCTGGCGCGTCCGATCAGATCGAGATGTCCGTTGGTCAGCGGATCGAAGGAGCCGGGATAAATGGCGCGGCGCGGCACGATGTCGGCTCCTTGGTTATGAAACTGTTTCGTTGTGTTCATGACGGTAAAACGTCAACTGCGTCTCGCCTTGCGTCAAAGTGCGATAGGCGCGCAGCGTTTCAAAACTTTCCGCCAGCGGTGCTTGGCGGCGGTGTTCGACCACGACAAGGCCATTTTCCGCCAGCAGCGGCTGTTTCGCCAACAGCCACAGGATGGGCGAATAGAGTTGCGCGTCATAGGGCGGATCGAGATAACAAAGATCGAATTGCACCGGCTTTTCGCCCAGGTATTTCAACGCCGTCAACGCATCGCGATTGATGACGCGCACGCCCGCTTCGATACCGCAATGCTGCAAGTTCTCGCTGATGATTTGCGCCGCGCGGCGATTGTTTTCGATAAAGACGACCTCACGCGCCCCGCGCGACAGGGCTTCAATTCCCAGCGCGCCGGAACCGGCGCAGATGTCGGCGAAGCGCGCGCCTGCGATGCGCGGCGCGAGAATGTTAAAGACCGTCTCGCGCAAACGATCTGAAGTCGGGCGCACGCGCAAGCCGTCGAGCGTTTTCAAGCGGCGGCCTTTGTATTGTCCGGCGATGATGCGCATGGGTGGTAGTCGGTAGTCGGTAGTCGGTAGTCAACAGTTGGTCTTTGAACACAAAGAACCGACTACCGACTACTGGCTACCGACTACTCTTCGCCAAGCAGATTCAAGAATCACATCCAACTCGCTCTGGCGTGGCTGCCAGCCCAGTTCGAGCATGAGCTTGTCGGGGCTGGCGATCAGCACGGCAGGCTCGCCGGGGCGGCGCGGAGCAGCTTCCGTCGAAATCCAAGTGCCGGTGATTTGACGGGCCATCTCGACGACTTCGGCGACAGAGTAACCGTTGCCGTGACCAACGTTGTAGACACAACTAGCTTTTTCCAGTGCAGGCACCACGAGCACAATCGCCTCGGCCACGTCCAATACGTGCACATAGTCGCGCACACAGGTGCCGTCCGGCGTCGGGTAGTTTTCGCCAAACACATCCACGTTGGTGACTTGCCCGGCAGCCGCGTGCAAGACGGTCGGGATCAGGTGCGTGGGCGTATCGGGGCGGCTCGTGGCGGTGGCGCCCGCGACGTTGAAACAGCGCAAACAGGCATAACGCAACTCGTGCGCTTCTTCGTACCAGCGCAGCGCGCGCTCAAAGGCCAAGACGCTTTCGCCGTAAGGATTGAGCGGTTGCAAGGGCGCGTCTTCTTTGATGGGGATGCTGGCAGGCTCACCATAAACGGCGGCGCTGGAAGCAAAGACCAACTTTTTCACACCAGTTTGCCGCATGGTTTCGAGCAGCGCGAGGCCGTTGATCAGATTGTTTTGGTAACTGGCGTGCGGATCGTTAAACGCGGCGCTGGGTTGTTGCACAGCGGTCAGATGAATGACGGCTTCGATTTGGTGTTGTTCAAAAGCGGCGGCGAGGGTTGTTTGATCGGTCAGCGCGCCTGACACGAAGGGCGCGTCAGGATTGAAGCTTGCACCCGGGCCGGTGCCGGGGTCGTCATAAATCACGGCGCGCTGGCCGTGTTGGAGCAGTTGTTCGACTACGACGCTGCCGATGTAGCCAGCGCCGCCGGTCACCAATACATTCATCGGGGGGCAATACTCCCTCAATTTTTTGGCAAAGGGTCTTCGGTGAATCGGCTACTGGCAAACACCATTGACCATCTTTTTCGGCGGCGGGCATTGGCCATCAAACAATCCGCCAAAACAACGCGACTTTCCATTTTCGTCTGGCAGGTAAAATCCGCCGTTCGGACACGGATTGACCTGTGGAGTTTGCGGGCCAGCCGTGCCTGCAAAGTAAGGCGTATAAAAACCGCCCGCGATCACAATGCCACCCGCATAAAAAAGTTCCTGGTCGTATTGCTCGAGATCCAGAATCTGGCGCACCGTGCGATCTTTGCTGCGGCTGACGATCCCGACAATCGGTTTCTGGTCAGATTGCAACCCGCCCAGCAGCGAACGGCCCGGTTCGGTTTGAGCAGTGGGATTCGTCGGATTTTGAGGGTTCTGCCCATCTTGGGAGGTGCCCCCCAAACCTTCCGCTTGTCCCGGCAACTGTATGCGCGGCGCATAGCGTTGCAAAATAACAATCGCCTGATTGATTTGGTTGACCAGCATCTGGTCATCCTTTTTCTTTTGCTGATAAGCCTGCAAGCTCGACACCATCGAAGCGATTACCTGATCGCCCGGATGCACCAGACGCCAATTCGACTTTTCCCCGGAACACGGCAACATGGGATCGCAAAGCGCGTGTTTGCGCAGTAACCGCATTTTTTTGACGCCGACGGTGATGCCCTCCACCAACTCTTCCAACGTGTTCGGCAACTGCCCGCCTTTCATCCCGCTGAATTGGCCCAGCGCTATCGCCACCTCTTGCCCGCGCCAGAGCATTTCCTCTTCGCGTTCGCGCTGCGATTCGAATTTGAGCTGCGGCAGGGCGGCGGCCATCACCACTAGCGAGATGGTCATCATCGCCAGCAAACCAACCAGCAGGTAGCCCCGGTCGCGGCGGCCTTTCTTTGCGTGTGTTTTCATCGTGTTCCCCGTTGCTTAAGAACCACCGTCGCCGGTGAACGCAATCGTATGCGGCACCTTGATCTGCGTATCAAACAATTCGATGCGCGTCGAAGTGATGCTCGTCACTTCCCAGCGTTTGCCGATGATCTTGCCCTTCGTGACATCAAAGACTTCGTCGTCAGCTTGCGATTTGAGCACGGCAATCGCGCCGTTTTTGCTCACCTTCAAACCGACATAGCGGTACGGCGGCGCGGGCGGCTCAGCCACATTCAGCGAGAGCGAATTGGAATACATCTGGGCGTCGCTCGCGCTGCGCACCTGCACACCCAGATTGCCGGGGTTGCGGATCATTTCGGCGGTCACCATGCCGGTCAAATGCGATTCATCAATCAGCTTGGTCTGAATCTCTCGCCCATCCAAAAAAATGCGCGCATCGCTGGGCACTTTCAAGGCGGTCACGGCCAGCGTGAATTCGCCTGTTTTGCCAATTACCCCGGCAGGATTAACGCCGACCAGTGTGATGGGCGGCGTGGGCGCTGGCGGTGCTGGCGGTAACGGTCTTGGTGTCGGCGGCGGCGTCGGTGTCGGATAGACGAAGATGTTGCGCCCGATCCCATCCAGCGGCGTGTTCTTGTATGAAGCCAATTCCGGATGCAGCGGGTCGGTGACGACCTCTTCGATACTCCGGCGCTGCGGGGTGGGCGAGCCTTTGGGCGTGGGCGAAGTGCGGGGTTGGGCGTTCGCGACAGGCTTGGCGCCAGCATCTTCGCGGGTGAAAAGCCCGAAAGGGTCTTGCCACCAAAACACGAAGATCATCAGCGCGACCAGCACACCCGCGAAAACCTTCTTTCGTTGTTCTTGCGCCGACTCGGGCGCTTGATTTTCCTGCGAAGCCATTTGCGAACCTTTTATTTCCCTTTTATCACTTTGACACCGGCTGACCTTGAAACCTGGCAGGGCCTTGCCGCGCCTTCCTCTCACTCTGCCCGGCGGCTATTGTTTCTGAAAATATGTTTCCATCTCAATCTTCAAGGTGACCGGGATCGAATTCGGATCGTCCAGGTGCGGCATGCGGCCTTTGGCATTGGCCGCCGCAGCTTTGACCTTGTCCGCTTCACCTTGAAAGGCGACCGCGTTGACGATCAGAAACTGGCGGCTCTTTTCCAAATCGGCCAGGAAGCGGCGCAGATTCGGATAATCGCCGATGACCTGTGTGTCCACGCCCAGCGCCGGATAAACGTTGATGCGGTCACTGCGCACGGCCTCTTTGATCGGTTGGCCCTGCGCGTCCACCAGCGGTTCGGCCACGACGGGTTTGAAGCCGAAATCGCCCGTCACGATTTTGTGCTTTTTGGCTAACTCTTCAAATTCGTCAATCAGCGCCGCCTTGCCGGTCTGGCCGCGGCGCAAATAATCCTCAAAGCGGTAGAGGCTGTTGAGAATGCCCTCGGCATTGGCGCGCTGTTTTTCCAATTCGGCCAGCCGTTTCTTTTCATCCGCGCCTTTTTGCAACAGTGCGGCCTGGCGGTTGCGCAACTCTTCGATCTCGCCATTCAGCGGCTGAACTTTGGTGACATAAAAGAAGCCGACAAAAATGGCAAAGCCGAGGGCGGCGAGCAGAAAGATCGTCTCGACCAGGCTCAGTTTCAACGCGCTAAAGCGGTCACGCAAATCAGCGGAAAGTTCGCGGAAATTGAGGTCTTGAAACAAATTCATTTTCGGTTCTCCGCCAATTGGCTGTTGTTCATCGCGCGCAAGCCGCGCGGCACAGGCGGCGTGTATTCGACATCCAGCGTGAACTGGACATCCTCCATCCCCTCGATCAGCTTCTTTTCGCGCGGATTGACCGTGAACACGCCGGTGCGCTCAAAATCGGTAATCATCTTGGTCACGTCGGTCGTGGATTTGCCAACCACTTCCATCGTCAGCGCGACAGTGCGGTCATCGCTTTTGGCGCCGCCAGCCAGCGTGTTTTGCTCTTTGGCTTTGACCTTGTTGACGGCGATGCGCAGCACGCGGACGTTGGCCGGGATGTGATGTTCGATGTCGTTGAGCAATTGCGACCACGAGAAAGCCCGGCGTTCGATCAGTTCGTTGGCCGCCAGTAATTCGCGGTTTTTGTCGGGTGTGATGGTTACGGTGGCAGGTGTTTCTTTCGCGCCGGGTTTCTTACTCTCGGGCGTAGCCTTTGGCAACAGACGGTTCAAGGCTTCTGCTTGCGAAACTTTTTGGCGTTCGAGTTGCACCTTCTCCTCGACCGCGCTCAACCCGAAATAAGAGGACACGCCGAAAATCGCCAGTATCACCAGCCAGAACAGCCGCCGGTTGCGAAACGGAGCGCGCGCTAAATTGACGATAGGTCTCATAAAAACTTCCCGCAAAATAGAAGAATAATGCCGGTCGGAAATCCGCAGGGGCTTAAAAAAAGTCGGGCCGGACTATAGCACAACGGGTGGCAAGCTAATAGCGGCGAGGCGAAAACTCAGGATGCGTCGGGTGGTGGATCGGGTTCGGGACAAAAAAATCGAGGTGACCGACCTTGCGCTCTTGCGCGGCTGATCACCTCACACAAACTACACACAGCGCTATGCACGCTATAGCGCTTGAAAGGTTCCAGGAATTTTCGGAATTTTTCTTTCATTCTACTTAGAGCCTCAGCCCTTGCCTGAACTCAGCCGCGTAACTCAAAGACTGGCTTGCGCTTTACTATTGCGCCCGGCATACTCGCCGCACTTTCTTTTCACACATAAAATCCAAATTGAATTGCTGTGATGATCCTTGCTCCGACCAAAATCACGCGCGGCTTGACCGGCGCGCGCTGGCAAATGACGGCCAGCAGCCCCGCCAACGACGCGGCATTAAAAACCTTGCAGGCCAAAACCGGCGAAGATGAACTCGTGCTGCGTTGCCTGCTCAATCGTGGTTTGACCGACGCCAAAGAGATCAGCCAGTTTCTCAACCCGGAGTTCCCGGCCAGCTTGCATTCGCCCACGTTGCTTCGTGACATGCCGCTAGCAGTCGAACGCCTGCGTCAGGCCATTCAAAATCGCGAGCGCATCCTGGTCGTGACCGATTTTGACGTAGACGGCACGACCTCCAGCGTGATTCTGTCCCAGGTGCTGCGCCTGCTGGGCGGCGAGGGACTGCTGTCTTGTTACATCCCCGACCGCTTTACCGAAGGCTACGGCTTGTCGAAACAGATCGTCGAGAAAGCCGCGAACGAGGGCATCAAACTGATCCTGACGGCTGACATTGGAATCAAATCGCACGCCGAAGCGCGCTTAGCCAAAGAACTCGGGATTGACCTCATCATCTGCGACCACCATTTACCCGATGGCGAAGACGTGCCGGCGGATGCTTTCGCCGTGCTCTGCCCCAAGGGTTCATCGGGCGAAGGCTATCCCAACAAGCATCTGGCCGCCTGCGGGGTGTCGCTGAAACTGGCCGAGGCCCTGCTGGCTGAACATCCCAAACGCGCGGCGCTACTTAGTTCGCTCGCCAAACTGAGCGCCATCGGCACCGTCGCCGATATGGTTGACCTGTCGTCCAGCGAGAACCGGGCCATCGTCCGCCACGGTTTGCAGGCGCTGAGCGAACCGACGCCGAATCCAGGCTTGCGCGCGCTGCTCAAAGTCGCCCAGGTCGGCAATCCGGTCACCACCTTTGACGTAGGCTTCCGGCTAGGCCCGCGCATCAATGCCGCCGGGCGCATCGCCCACGCCAACGCCGTGCTGTCGCTCTTCGACGCCAAAACGGATGCGGAAGCCGCCGCGCTGGCGCAAAGCCTGGATGAGTTGAATAAAGAGCGGCAACAGATTCAACTCACCTTGCAGACGCGGCTGCTGGCCTTCATTGACTTTCTGGGCGACCGGTTGGAGCGCGTGCTGGTACTTTCCGGCAAGGAAGCGGACGGCTTTCATCGTGGTGTAGTCGGCATCGCCTGTTCCAAACTGGTCGAAAAGACTGGGCGCCCGACGCTCATCGCCGCCATCAACGAAGAAGGCATGGCCCACGGCAGCGCGCGTTCGATTGACGGCTTTCACATCGTCGAAGCAATGGACAGCGTCTCCGATCTGTTCGTGAAATACGGCGGGCACCCGATGGCGGCGGGCTTCACGATCAAGGCCGACAAGCTGGACGAATTGAAATACCGGCTGAATCGTTATGCCGCCGAGATGCTCGATGACGAAGCGCTGGGCCGCCGCTACACCGCTGATGCCGAAATCAAACTGGCGCAAATCACGCCTGCGTTGGTGCGCTCGTTGGAACGGCTGGAACCGCACGGCAGTGGCAATCCGCAGCCGTTATTCTGGCTGCCCCACGTGCAATTGCGCCTCGTGCAGGTGCTGAAAGAGAAGCATTTGAAGCTGGCGCTCAATGATGGCACCCATTCCATCCCGGCGCTTTGGTGGAATGCCGTCGAATATCAAAAGCAACTGACGCAAGCCACACAAACTGGGCACATCAGCGTGCTCTGCCGCCCCGAAATCAATAACTGGAACAACCGCGAGACGTGCCAACTCAAAGTCATTGACGTGGCCGTCGAATAACCCCCTGACCTACCACTCTTGCTTGAAAGGATTCCAACGTGATTAAACATATCGTCATTTTCCGTTTCAAAGCCGAAGTCTCTGATGACGACCGGCAAGCCTTCCGCGCCATGCTCGACGCGCTGCCGTCCAAGATTTCCCAAATCGTCGAATTCCAAACTGGCTTCGACTTAGTGCGTTCGCCGCGCGCCTTCGATCTGGGCTTGGTGGCGAGTTATCACAATCTGGACGACCTGGCGATTTACGCCAACCACGAACACCACCTGCCCGTAGTCGAACGCTCGAAAGAGATTTGTGAACAGGTGGCATCGGTGGATTACGAGTATTAGATCGGTTTTCATTTGCGTGTACGGTAGGCGCGCCGCGCCGGGACAGTACCGCGCGCGTGAGCAAGCACGGCTGACTGACGCAACGCCGAAGCGCCGCTTGCCCACGCGCGCGGGGACAGTACCGCGCGCGTGAGCAAGCACGGCTGACTGACGCAACGCCGAAGCGCCGCTTGCCCACGCGCGCGGTACTGTCCCGCGGCGCGGCTTTTTGCCATACACCGAAGTGAAAACCGATCTAAGTGGCCGGCTGACGGCTACGCTCCCTCATTCCCCCCACTCAGAAACTTTAACAGCCAGGCTTTCGACAACCGCCAGTCGCGCCGCACAGTTTCGGGCGAAACCTGCAAGGCTTCGGCAATCTCGGCCTCATTCAACCCACCAAAGAAACGCAATTCGACGACTTTGCTTTTGCGTTCATCCAGCTTGGCCAGCGCGTGCAGGGCTTCGTCCACGGCCAGCACATCTTCGCCACGGGCACGCCCGACGAGCATGGCGTCGTCGAGTACGACTTGCTGGGCGCTGCCGCCGCGTTTGCGGGCGCGCCGTTCGCGGGCGAAATCCACCAGAATGCGGCGCATCAGGCTGGCCGAGATCGCAAAGAAATGCGCGCGGTTTTGCCAGGCGACCTGCCGGGCGTCAATCAGCCGCATGTACGCCTCGTTGACCAGCGCCGAAGTCTGCAAGGTGTGCCCGGCCTGTTCCTTGCGCATAAAACCGCGCGCGATGCGGCGCAGTTCGGCATGCACGAGCGGCACTAAGCGCTCCAGTGCGGCGGCATCACCGTCGCGCCAGGCAAGCAAGAGTTGCGTCACTTCTGCCGACCCCGAATTTCCTGTCGAAGCCATTTTCCCGCCAATCTGTTGAAATTGTTTGGATTGATCTCGTTGAAAGTGCGGCGAGTATACGCCCCGCCTGCCGCTTAGAAAAAAAAGTTCCGCCACCTTTACCGGTTTTTTCTGCCGTCTCCGCATAAGCCGCCGAGAACGAACAACCGCAGAGGCAAACACGGAGGTGGCACAATGACTCGCACAACTAAGCACTCGATTTTTTGGTCGCTCGCAGTTCAATCCGCCGCATTATTGCTGCTGGTGGGCGCGCTTTCCGTCGCGGTGTCGGCCCAACCCAACACGACCCGCCAGCCAACCGGCGTGCGCAACAGTTGCGGCGCGCGGCGCTTGAACGCAAATCAGTTGCAAGTCATCCAGCAAACCCTGCGGCAAAAGACCGGGTTCAGCGAATTGGCGTTTGATGCCCAGGGTGGCTTGACCCTGGGAGACCGCCAGCACCTGACCGGCGGTTCGGCGACGGCGCGGGCCTTACTGGTCGCCGCGGTGGAAAGCGCGAACCTGTATGAATTGGAAAGCCACGAGAACTCGCCCGCCGTGGCCTTTGCCCGCATCAACGAAACGGAAGACAAAGTCATCGGTGAAGACCGCCAGCGCGTAACAATTTTTCAAGTGCAACTCGATTTTGCCGACTTCGACCGCTTGGGTGGGGCGCGTGAAGCCAAAGCGTCTTTTGATGTCGGCATCGCACTCTTGCATGAGTTAGTGCACGGCGTTTTGAACCTGACAGACCCGCGCAGTGATCTGGCCGAAATTGGCCCGTGCGATGCGCGCGTCAACCAGATGCGCCGCGAATTACAGTTGCCCGAACGGCTGTATTACCACCCCAATATCGCGGTGGTTCAAATAAAGATGGGAACGATTGTGGTGGCGAGCTTGGAATTTATCGGCGGCCAGGCGCAGGCGACCGCCAAGTACCGCTTAAGCTGGCGCGCCGATCAGGTTTCCCCCGCCGCCCGCAATATCGCCCAGCTTCAGCAGGGGTTGGTGGCGCCGGTACGCCGTTAAATGCAACGAGAGGGTGGCAGAGCACGCGCTCTACCACCCTCTCGTTAAGCAACACAGACTGCGTGGCGGGCCTTGGCTATTCGCTCTGCGCCAGCGCCGCCGCCACTTCGGCATCGGTCTGACGCGGTTTGCCAAAGATCCAAACGATGCCCACGCTCAAGAAATACAGGCCCAGCATCGGCAGCATGAACACCATCATATTGAACGCATCCGGCGTCGGCGTCAGCACGGCGGCCAGAATGGCGATGATCACGATGGCGTGCCGCCAGACCTTCAACATCAAACGGGGTGTAATCAGGCCAATGCGCCCCAGCAAAAACGCAATCGTCGGAATCTGAAAGACGATGCCTAGGCCGAGCATAATCATGATGATCAGGTTGAAGTAATCTTCGGCATCGAGCAGCGTGCGGAAGCCGCCGTCGGTCTGCCAGGCCAATAGATATTGGCACGCCGCCGGAAAGGCGATCTTGTAGGCGAAGGTCGCGCCCAGCGTGAAGAACACCGCCGCCATCATCATCACCGGCGTGATGTATTTCTTTTCGTGCTGGTATAGGCCCGGTGAAATGAAAGCCCAGATTTGATAGAGCAAAAACGGAATCGCCAGCGCAATGCCGGTGTAAAGCGCGACCTGCACATACAACAAAAACGCGCCGGTCACACTGCGCAAAATCAGCTTGTCGTCTTCGCCATAAACATTGGCGCGCTCGCCTTCGGTGATGATTTCGGTGATGAGCTTGCCGGCGGGGATCACCGCGTTGCCAATGGCCCAGCGGCGTTCCAGCACCAGGGCCAATTGGCCGTCGTGCGCGACGGCTTTGACCGGGATGGTCGTGCCCTGCTGAATGCGCACGCCGCCCAACGCGGTTTCTTGCAAGAAAGTGTAATTGAGCGTCTCGCCTTCCTTGATCTCGGCGAGCGGCACGCTGAGACCATTCTTCTGCTCCTCGATGCGCGCCCGGCGCAGTTGCTGTTTTACGGGCACTTCGAGGAAATGATAAATCTGCTTGGCAAAGATGAAACAGACCGCAAAGCAGATCGAGATGCCGACGACCGACCGGATGATGCGCATACGCAATTCATCCAGGTGATCCAGAAAGGACATCTGCAAGCCCTCGTCGTGGGTATCATCAGCCGCACTCGACGCCGTTGTTTTTTCGTCGCTCATAACTCTCACTCACCCGCAAAACAAAAATTGGTTGACCGTGGGGCGGCGGCCACGCAACCGCGAACCCAACGGCAACCAATGCTGCTCAAACATTGCGTTGTAACTTAAATCCAATGCGGCTCGGCCTTCTTTTCAGTCGCCGCCGCCGCTGCTACTGTCGCAGGCGCTTCCGGCAAGGCGGCGGGCGCGGGTTCGGCGGCAGGCGACGCACTGGTTGACGAGTCGCCTCCATAATTGAAATCCGGATCAGTCCCGTAGGCCGCATCGCCGTGGTGCTGGCTGTCGTAACCATAGCCATCGTGGGATGAAACGGTGTCGCTCTTGCGCACCTTTTCCAACTCGACCTCTTGTTCCCAAGTGCGCTTGAACTCGTCCGACGCTTTGCGGAACTGGCTCATCGCTTGTCCCAGCGACTTGCCCAACTCGGGCAATTTGCGCGGGCCGAAAACGATCAGCGCAATTACCAGGATCAATACTACTTCCGGCATTCCTAAGCCCATAACTACTTCTCTTTTCTTTGGTGAAAGGTTCTGAATTTAGCGCGTGATGTTTAACCGCGCAGCACTATAAGTGACGCTCAAAGGCGCGTCAAGACAGGCCTCTGACGCCGCTGCTTGAACCGCCCGCGCCGCTTCGTGCTATAGTGCGTGGCGTCAGTCGCAACGCACTATAGCACAAGCATTCAGTACCAAACGCCGCCCCGCGCGGCGCGCAAAAGGGACAGCCCATGCCCTGCCGGTTGATCGCCAATCTGCTCTTCTGTGAGCGCCGGGCGCTCGGGGCTTTAGGTCTGTTCGCCGCGCTTGGCCTGCCCGCTGCCGCGCAAAACGAACTCGACCATTGGACGACCGCTGACGGATTGCCGCAAAACGCCATCAACGCCATCACGCAAACGCGCGATGGCTACCTGTGGCTGGCGACCAATGACGGGCTGGTGCGGTTTGACGGCTTGCGTTTCACCGTCTTCAAACGCAGCACGACGCCGGGGCTGGCGACCAACCGTTTCCGTTGCCTTTACGAAGACAGTCAGGGCACGCTCTGGGCGGGTTCGCCGGAAAGCATCCTGACCCGCTACCGCGACGGCCAGTTTCACTCTTACACAGTCAAGGACGGCTTGCCCACCGATGAAATCGGCAAGATTGACGAGGATGAAACGGGACTGCTCTGGTTGACCGGCGCGCAATTTGGCTATGTCGTCGCCTGGCGCGACGGGCCGGTCAACGTCTTTCGCGCGCGCGACCGGTTGCCGGGACTGTATCAGGTCAAGAATGCTGGGGGGAACATGCTCTGGTCGCTCAGCGCGGCGGGCTTGCACCTGTTGCGGCACGGACTGGTGCTGACGTTGACGCCGCGGGACGGCTTGCCCGATCTCACGATCAACGCGGTCATGGCCGATGCCCAGGATTCCGTCTGGATCAACGCGCGCGGCGGCAGCGTGCGGCTGCGCGGCGGTCAACTCAGCGTCATTGCCCCACCATCCGCTCAACTCTCACAGGCACTGGGCCTCTGTCACTTTGCCGACCGATACGGCAATTATTGGTACCCTGTGCCCGGCCAACTCGTTCGGGTGGATGCGCAGAGCCGCACCGTTTATGACAAACTCACCGTCACAGCCTTTTGGGAAGACCGCGAAAGCGCGCTCTGGATTGGCGCCAACGAGGGTTTGTACTGCTATCGGCAACGGCCCGTGCGCATACTGACCGAAGCGCCTGGCCCCCGCTACAACGTCACCCGGCTCATTTACTCCGTGCTCGAAGACCGCCAGGGCGACGTGTGGCTGGGCAAATGGGGTAGCGGTTTGAGCCGTTACCACGCGGGCCAATTCACGCATTACGTCGCCGGGCCGGTCTGGTTTCGAGCCATCACCCTTGCCCGCCAGCAGGGCGACCGCATCTTTGACAATTATGTGTATACCGCCGGCCTGTACGAAGCCAAAGTCACCGCCCTTTACGAAGATCGCGCGGGCCTGCTCTGGGCGGGCACCAACGGGGGCACAGCCAGCGGCGTCAGCCAATTCAAAGACGGTCAATGGACACGGTTCTCCAGCGAACACGGGCTGGCCGACACCTGGGCCATTTTGCAAGACCGCGCGGGCGCATACTGGTTTGCGACGAGCACCGGACTGACACGGCTGCGCGACGGTCAATGGACGGTGTTCACCACCCAGGACGGCTTGCCCGGCAACGAATGCCACGCGCTGCTCGAAGACCACCAAGGTCGCCTGTGGATCGGGACATACAACGGGCTGGCGCGTTGGGACGGCCAACGCTTCAGAGCTTGGACAGAAAACGAAGGACTGGCGGGCAGGCAGGTGCGCTGCCTTTACGAAGACGCGGCGGGCGCACTCTGGATCGGCACCTATGACGGCGGACTGACGCGGTTGAAAGACGGGCGGCTGACGCCCTTCACTTCGCGCCAGGGCTTGTTCAACGATGGCGTTTCGTGGCTGCTCGACGACGGGCAAGGCTGCTTCTGGCTCAGTTGCAATCGCGGCATCTTCCGCGTCAGCCAGCGCGAACTGAACGAATTGGCGGAAGGCCGCCGCCACAGCATTTCCTCGCTGGCCTATGGCAAACAGGACGGGATGCGGGATGCCGAATGCAACGGCGGGCGGCAACCGGCGGGCTGGCGTTTGCGCAACGGCCAGCTTTGGTTCCCGACGATGGAAGGCGTGGCGATCATTGATCCCGCCAACGTGCCGCGCAACACCCAGCCGCCGACCGCCCTCATCGAAGAGAGCCTGCTTGACCAGCAAGCGTTGCCCTGGCGCGACGGCGTGCGCCTCTTGCCGGGCCAGACCAATCTGGAACTGCGCTACACCGGCACGAGTTTATTGCATTCCGAAGCCGTCACCTTTCAATACCAACTCAGTGGCGTTGATCAAACCTGGGTGGAAGCGGGCACGCGGCGCAGCGCCAATTACAGCCATTTGCCGCCGGGCCAATACAGTTTCAGCCTGCGCGCCGCCAACAGCGACGGCGTTTGGGGCGCGCCCGGCCCACCGTTGCGCATCGTCGTGCTGCCGCATTGGTGGCAAACCTGGTGGTTTCGCGGGCTGGCCGGGTTGAGCGTGGCGGGACTTATCGCGCTGGTTGCACGCACGCGCAGACGACGCGCGCAACAGCAACAGGCGACGCAGGCCGCGTTTGCGCGCCGTTTGATTGACACACAAGAGCACGAACGCGAACGCTTCGCCTCGGAAATCCACAACGACCTCAACCAATACCTGCTGGTCATCAAGAGCCGCGCCACACTGGGCGCGCAAGCGGCGGCAGACCCGGAGGCCGTGCGCGTGCAATTCGACGAAATCGAAACCTGGGCCAAACAGGGCTTGGAAGAAGCGCGCCGCATCGCTTATGACCTGCGCCCGCACCAACTCGACGACCTCGGACTGGCGGCCACGCTGGAAGCCCTGCTCGCCAAGCTCAGCACAGCCACACCGATTAAATTCACCGGCGACCTGGCCGATGTGCGCGGCCTGCTCACGCCCGCCGCCGAAACCAGCCTCTTCCGCATCGCGCAGGAATGCGCCAACAACATCATCAAGCATTCGCACGCCACGGCGGCCCACTTTGAACTCAGTTGCGACGCGCGCGCCGTGCGCCTGACCGTCACCGACAACGGCCAAGGCTTTGCGCCCGAAACAATCCAACCCGCGTGCAGCTTCGGCTTGACCGACATCGCCGAACGCGTGCGCCTGCTGGGCGGCACGCTTCAGCTTGAGGCCGCGCCCGGCCAAGGGGTCATCCTCAAGATCACCCTGCCGTGCCAACCCCAGACCAAAAGGAGCGAATCCGATGAACCCCACGAATGACGACATCCACGTCCTGATTGCCGAAGACAGCGCGCTGGTGCGCCTTGGTTTGCGCCAGGTGCTGACCACCGATCCCCGCATCAAGATCGTCGCCGAGACCACCGACGGCGCGGCAGCCCTCGCGCAAGTGCGCGCCCTGCGCCCGCACATCGCCTTGCTGGATGTGAAGATGAAACCGCTCAGCGGCTTTGAAGTCGCGCGCGCCATCCGCGCCGAAGCACTGCCCAGCGCCATCATCTTTCTCACGCAATACGACGACGAACAGCATTTCAACGCCGCCCTCGATCTCGGCGTCAACGGCTACGTGCTCAAAGACGACGCCCAAACCGAAGTGCTGCACAGCATCCACGCCGTTGCCGCCGGTCAACCCTACATCACGCCCACGCTCTCCGGCTTCATGCTCAAACGCGCCACGCGCGGCGCACTCACGCCCACCGAACGCCGTATCCTGCAATTGATCGCCGACTACAAAACCAGCCCGCAAATCGCGGACGAACTTCACCTCGCCCCACGCACCATCGAACACCACCGCGAAAACATCTGCGCCAAACTCGAACTCAAAGGCCCGCATGCCCTGTTGCGGTACGCGCTCGAACACCGCGATGAGTTGTAAACGTGAATGGTAAATTGCAGCGATCTGCCGTGAAGCCCTGAAAGGGCGCAACTCAATAGCCGGGGGCAAGCTTGGCGACGCCCCCGGTGACGTGGCGAAAAAAACCAAGCCCTGAAAGGGCACAACTCAACGTGATAGTCCGCCCTTTCAGGGCTGAACTTGGCGCCTAACCTGTCCGTGGGCGCTGCCCACGGCTATTGAATTACGCCCTGTCAGGGCTTTCCTTGGCTACTTCCACTCATCCTCTGTTGGGGAGAACTCCCCATACAAAAAGGGTACTTCTACCGAAGCGCGCCCAGCGTTACATCTGCCATGCTCGCGACCGTCCCAAAATAAACAACAGGAGCGCGACCACACCGAGATGCGCAATGACTCTCTTAATCGTCGAAGACAACGAAGCCATGCGCCGCCTGCTACGCCACTTGCTGCAAGACCTGGCCGAGGCCATTTACGAATGCGACAACGGCGCGGCAGCGTCCTCAGCCTACGCCCGCCATCAGCCCGATTGGGTGCTGATGGATTTGAAACTGCCGGGACTGGACGGCCTCGCGGCGACCCGCCAACTCACGACGCAATGGCCGGGGACGCGCGTCGTGATCGTGACGGAGTTCGACGAGCCCCAGTTTCGGCAGCGGGCGCAAGAGGCGGGGGCCGTCGCGTATGTGCTCAAGGACGAGTTGCAGGCGTTGCGGCCGCTACTTCTACGACAAAGTTGCTGACAGCGCGTCATGCGAACCAGCACTTCTCTAGATCAGTTTGCAATTGCGTATACGGGGCGGTGTGTGGGGACGGTACCGCGCGCGTCAGCAAGCGGCACAGCGTCGTTGCACCAATGGTTCAACGGCTCAAACACCGCTGGCTGACGCGCGCGGTACCGTCCCGCCCCTGGTCCGCTGCGGGGCCGGCGGGGACGGCGGCGGGCGCGGCGACGGTGACGATCACCAGCGGCAGCGGCAAACTCGCGCTCGGCGCGGTGCGGATTGCGGCGGTCGCGCCGGGCTTGTTTGCCGCCAACGCCAACGGTCAAGGCGTCCCGGCAGCGGTGGCCTTGCGTGCGCGCGGCGAAGTGCAAACCTTCGAGCCGGTCGCACGGTTTGATTCAGCAGCGGGGCGGTTTGTGACTGCGCCAATTGATCTGGGGCCGGAGGGCGATCAAGTCATCCTGCTGCTGTTCGGCACCGGCCTGCGCGGACGCAGTGCGTTGGCGGCGGTGACATGCGCGCTTGGCGGCATGACTGTGCCGGTGACGTTTGCCGGGGCGCAGGGTGATTTGGTGGGGTTGGATCAACTCAATATCGGACCGTTGCCGCGCAGCCTGGCGGGACGCGGTGAAGTGGATGTCGCGCTAACGCTAGACGGCAAGTCAGCCAACACAGTCAGAATCGCAATCAAGTAACCCTGGGTATGCAGCGCTTCCAGCGTGCGGACTCGGCGGCGGACGGAATGAGGCCGCAGGACAACCCTCCGGCCTTGTTCGGTCTGACGCCAAGCCCGCACGCTGGAAGCGCTGCGTACCCAGGCCCGCGCGCGCACTCTAAAAGCCGCGCTAACCCAAGTTTGCCAAAGGAGGCTCTCCATGAAATTGACGGAACGGCAACGGAACGGCCTGCTCGCGGGCCTTTGTTTACTGCTCATTTTTGCCTATGGGCCAGAGACGCGGCGCGCGCGGCGGCAACCCGACAAACCCGGTGGCGCGCGGCTGGCGCAGTTGGCTCAGCAACAACCGCTCGGTTTTGAACGCGCGTCCGGGGCGGACGGCTTCCAGGCGCGCGGCGCGGGCTACCGGCTTGGGCTGACGGAAAACGGCGCGCGCCTGGAATTGCGCGCGGCCAACGACGGCAACCAGCAGGCGCGACGCGCGGCCCGCCGTGCCACGCACACGCAACCGGCCACGGTTCCCCGCGCGGCGGTCTTGCAATTGGAGCTGCCCGGCGCGCAACCGCACCCACGGCTCGAAGCGTTGGACGCCTTGCCCGGCGTGAGCAACTACCTGCTGGGCGCGGACGCGCGGCATTGGCAAACGGGCGTGCCGCGCTACGCTAAGGTCGCTTATCGCGGCGTCTACCCAGGCGTTGATCTGGTCTTTTACGGGCGGCAGCAGGAATTGGAATACGACTTCGTGGTCGCGCCCGGCGCCGACCCGCGCCAAATCAAGCTGCGCTTTACCGGCGCGGCAGACATCCAACTCGATGGGCAGGGCGCGTTGCACCTGCGCACACTGGCAGGCGAGGTCGTCCAACACGCGCCGGTTGTTTACCAGGAAACAATCAACGGACGAACGAAGGTGCCGGGGCGTTATGTATTGAATGGCGCGCGCGAAGTGAGCTTTGCGGTGGGCGACTATGACGCGCAACGGCCGCTCGTGCTTGATCCGGTCTTGAGCTACGCGACTTTTTTCGGCAATAGCAACGGCGTGGGCAACTGGGTCGCGGTGGATCCGGCGGGCAATGCTTATGTCGTCGGAACAACGAGCGCCACGGATTTCCTGTCGCTCAATCCGGCGCAACCCTCGGCGGGCGGCGGCACCGATACTTTCGTGACGAAGTTCAATGCGGTGGGTGTGCCGGTTTATTCGACCTATCTGGGTGGCGCGGGAACTGATTCGGGCCGTAGCATTGCGGTGGATGCGGACGGCAACGCTTACATTGCAGGAAGAACGACCTCGGCGAATTTTCCTGTCGTGAATGCTTTTCAGAACGCGCGACGCGGCACGAGTGACGGCTTTGTGGCGAAGTTGAATGTGGCGGGCAATGGCTTGCTTTATTCGACCTATCTTGGCGGCAGCAGTTCGGACGAGGGGTTTTCCCTCGCTGTGGACACGTCGCGTAATGCCTACGTAACGGGGGATACCAGTTCGAGCGACTTCCCCACGACGGCGGGTGCGTTCCGCACGCGGCTCGGCGGCAGTTTTGCCATTAACGCTTTCGTTACTAAATTCAATGCTGACGGACGCGCGCTCGGTTACTCAACCTATCTCGGTGGCAGTGACTTCGATTTTGGTTTCGGCATAGCGGTGGATGCAGGCGGCAACGCTTGGGTCGTAGGCGAGGCTGAATCGGCGGATTTCCCGACGACGCCGGGCGCAGTGCAAACACGCTTGAACGGGTTTGATGACGCCTTCATCACCAAGCTGAATCCGGCGGGAACGGCGCTGGTGTTCTCTACTCTCTATGGTGGGGATGACTATGACGTCGCTTATGGTTTGACCACGGACGCTGCCGGCGCAGTCTATGTGGCAGGCGAGACTGGTTCGCGCGACTTCCCGACGACAGCCAGCGCCTTTCAGCGCGCTTATGGCGGCGCGATTGATCTCTTTGGCCTCAAGTTGAGTGCAACTGGAGCGCTGGTCTTTGCTACGTACCTGGGCGGCAGCGGCAGCGAAAGCACCGGCCCCACCGGCAGCATCGCCGCTGACAGCCTGGGCAACAGCTATGTCATGGGGCTGACGACCTCGACCAATTGGCCCACGCTGAATCCGTTGCAAGCTGAAATTGGCGGCGGCGGTGTGTACAAAAGCGCGACTGCCGGGAATGGCTGGAGTGCCAACAACAACGGCCTGCTCGACGCCGCCATTGTCGCGCTCGCGGCAGCTCCGACCAACCCAACTACACTCTATGCGGGCACTTTCGGCAACTTGTTCAGGAGTGTCAATGGCGGCAGTAGTTGGAACACTGCCGCGACTGGTTTGCCAGACGACACCATCCAAGCCATCGCGGTTGATCCCGCCACGCCGGCCACGCTTTACGCCGCAACCCTCGGCAACGGCGTCTTCAAAAGCACGAATGGTGGCGACAGTTGGAGCGCGATCAACCAGGGGTTGACTGGTAACCTCTCCAATGTCTTCGCCCTGGCGATTGATCGTAGCGCGCCAATGACGCTCTATGCGGGCGGCAACGGGTTTCCCAACCGGGTTTTCAAGAGCACCAATGGCGGGAGCAGTTGGACGGGCTTGAGCAGCGGCCCCGGTTTTACCGTCAACGCACTGTCCATTGACCCGGCCACGCCCGCGACCATTTATGCCGGGACGAGCAGCGGCGGCATTTTCAAAAGCACCAATGGCGGGAGCAGTTGGAGCGCAGTCAACACGGGGTTGACGACGCTCATCATTCGCGCCATCGCGATTGATCCTGCCACACCGGCAACGCTTTACGCGGCGACATCGGGCGGCGTCTTCAAAAGCACGAACAGCGGCAACAATTGGATTGCGGTAAACACGGGGCTGGGCGCGTTAGACATTCGCGCACTGGTCATTGATCCGTCCGCGCCCGCCACGCTCTATGCCGGGACGGGTGGCAACGGCGTTTTCAAAAGCACGAACGGCGGCGGCAGTTGGAGCGCCAGCAACACCGGGTTGTCGGCGTTAGCAGTCCGGGCTTTAGTACTCGATCCACTTGCTCCTGCTACGATCTACGCGGGCACCAATGGTCAGGATGCTTTGGTGGCCAAACTCAGTCCGACTGGCGCGTTGCTCTTCTCAACCTACCTGGGCGGCAACAGCACGGAGTCCGCCAACAGCATTGCGACCGACGCAAATGGCAACGTCTATGTGACAGGGAGCAGCAGTTCTCCCAATTTCCCTGTCACCGCAGGCGCGCTGCAAGACGGACTCAAAAGCACGGGGAGCAACGCCTTCCTCGTCAAACTCAGCGAGGCCTTTGCCTGCACACTCGCCTGCACGGCGACGGCGCCGGGCACGGGCACGGCGGGTTTGCCGGTCGCGTTCAACGCGAATGTTTCCGGCTGTGCGGGCGCGACGACGCAGGTGTGGGACTTCGGCGACGGCGCGGCGCGCGTGGCACAGAGCAATCCGGCGCACGTCTATTTCGCGCCAGGCAGTTATACCTGGACGCTCGCGACGTTGAATGGCGGCGCGGCGGCTTGCACAAAAACCGGCACGGTGACGATCAGCGGGCGCGGAGTGGCGAATGTCTCCGCCGCAAGTTTTACGGGTGATGAATTGGCGCGCGAATCCATCGTGGCGGCGTTTGGCGCAAATTTGGCGACGGCCAGCCAAGCCGCCACCGGCACGCCGCTGCCCACTATGCTGGCGGGCACCACGGTCAGAATCACGGACAGTGCGGGCCTGGCACGTCTGGCGCCGCTTTTCTTTGTCGCGCCCGGCCAGATCAATTACCTCATTCCGGCTGACCTTGCACCGGGCCGCGCGACCGTCACCGTCACGAGCGGCGCGGCGGAGGTTGCGCTGGGCAGTTTGCCGCTGGTGGGTGTCGCGCCGGGCTTATTCACCGCCAACGCCGATGGCCGTGGTGTGCCCGCCGCGGTGGCTTTACGCGTTCGCAGCACGGGTGCGCAGAGCTTTGAAACAGTAGCGCGCTTCGATCAAGCCACGAACCGCTTCGTCAGCGTCCCGCTCGATCTTGGCCCCGAAGCCGAGCAAGTGTTTTTGCTCCTCTTCGGCACGGGCTTACGCGGGCGCAGTGCGTTGAGCAGCGTCAGTGTCAAGCTTGGCCCGCCCGCCGGCGTGGACGGCCCCGTTTCGTTTGCTGGCGCGCAGGGCGATTTGGCCGGACTCGATCAACTCAACGTCGGGCCGTTGCCGCGCAGTTTGGCGGGCCGCGGTGAAGTGGATGTGGTGTTGACGATAGATGGCAAAGCGGCCAATACCGTGCGCGTCAGCTTCAAGTGACATCGCTCCTATTCAACTTTCACCCATGACAATTTATTCGGAGGTCACCATGTTCAAATGTCTGTTTCAAGCGAAGCGCTTTACCCATTTCGGCAACCTAAGCCTGCCCGCTTCTCTGCCGGTAGTGTTGTTCGTGGCACTTGGCTGGTTGCTGCTGGCAATGCCCAGCGCCGCGCCGCACAGCTTTGCTGCTGGAGCCGCCGGGCATCTTGCCGGCAGGGCGCAACAAACCCTCAGCTTTGAAGACCGCGTCGCCGCCCAGCGCGCCATCGAAGAGGTCTACCATCGGCACCGCCTCTGGCCCACGGACAACCCGCAGCCCAAACCGTCGCTCGAGGCGATGATTGGCGAAGACGCCTTGCGCGGCCAAAGTGCCAGAGTGGTGGAAGATGCCTTGCGCCTCTCGACGGCGCTCGCAGTTTACTTCTCAGCCCCGGTCAGCGCCGCCGACTTGCAGGCCGAAGTTGACCGGATGGCGCGCGACACCCGCCAGGCGGACGTGCTGCGCGAGTTGTGGGCGGCGCTCGGCAATGATCCGCTGCGGGTGGCCGAATGTCTGGCGCGCCCGCTGCTGGTCGAGCGACTCGTGCGATTGCGGTTTGAGGAATGCGGAATGCGGATTGGGGAATGTCAGGCACTTGGCTTGGTGGACTCTTCAAATCCGCAATCCCCAATCCGCAATCCGCAATCAGAGAATCCGCAATTCGATGAGTGGTGGCGCGGCGTGCGCGCGCAGATGGAGATGGCAGAGGCGGCGGGCGGCGAGTATCGGCTGCCGGAGATTGCGGCAATGGCTGCGAGTCCTTATACTTCGCCCCGTCTTGTAGCAAAGCCTTATCGTTTAATCCAGACAGTAGTTTTAACCTGATGAGCCTCTGTCCGATGCAGATGAGCAAGCAAGGAGTTTACCAATGTCATTTCTTAAAGATTTGGTGGAAAGATTCAAGCGGCATTTATACTCTGCAGCAGTTTTCGCATTTTTGCTCATTCTGTTGTTTGTTAGCGACTTATTGCAGGTGTCAGCAACGTTTCAGCACATCCTCCTAACACTCACCGCAGTGATGTTTATTCATTTGCTTGACAGGCTTTACCTTATCAAGGATACAAATGAAGCTTTGGATAAGTTGTTCGGTGCTGTTCGCACAGACACCAAAGCACAAACAGATTCATTGAATCAGAAGTCACAGGAATTGCTTGAAACGTCAAAGAAGTTGATCAACGAACAAACAGATTCATTGACTCAAAAGTCACAGCAATTGCTTGAATCCTCAAGTGAGTTGATCAGCAGTGTTCGCACAGGCATCACCGCGCAAATGGATCAGTTGATCGGCGGCGTTCGCACCGACATCAAAGGGCAAACGGATTCACTGATTCACACGTCGAAGTCGCTTGAAGCGATGGATCGCTGTGGTCTCATCCGCGTATATCCGACTCGCATTGAGGCCAGCGAGGACATGCGAAAGGACATCACCAACCCTGCTAACTCCAAGATGATGTTAATTGGAATATCTCTTAACGACTTTGTGCAAGGCATAGATCATACATTGAGGGAAGCGTGGGAAACCATTCAGGCATACATACTAGGCACAAAGCGCATTGATGATCCGAAGCAAGGCCTTGACATCCGCATCCTAATTATTGACCCAAAATGTTTGGGTGCGAAGCTCCGATCAAAAGCTGAGTCTGAATCCGTTTCTGCCCTTGCTTTCAGACTTGAAACCGATGTTCGGGCAGCAGCAGAAGCTCTGCACAGGCTCGAAGCTGAAGCAGCGAAGAATAGTTCGACTACTGGCGTCAAGTTCGAGTGCCGACTTTATCGGCTACCACCAATTATGTTCCTATGTTGGATTGATTCTATTTGCTATGCGCAGCAGTATCATTTCTGGTCGAAGCGTGACAATCGTACTCCAATCCCAGTCTTCAAGTACCGCCGACTTGATGCCTCCGCATATCCATATCACAAAGAAATGGAAAATCATTTTGAATGGATATGGAAAAATGCATCTATAAAAGTCTCGGACTACCTTGAGACTGAAGTGGTAGGCACAGATGAAGGGATCAATCAGTGTGGGGTAGTCAACATTTACACAAACCACGAAGGGGCAGCTAAAGAGCGGATTATCTACCTATTGAAAAACGCACAGAACAAAGTGTCCATTCAAGGCATCTCATTGCATTCGTTCTTTACACAAGGAAAACTGCTTACAGCAATATTGCCACTCATTGAAGCGGCAAAAGTGGAAGTCGAAGTGTTACTTCTTGATCCTGAATCTGAACAGGCAAAATACCGATCATATCGTGAGAAACTATTCGGTTCAGCAAAGTTGAGCTTTGATGATTATTTGAAGCTGGGAGTCCATGAGAAGTTCAAGCTTTATCGGGAAACGAACGAGACAATAGAGTACCTCACGACTAAAGTCAGGGATATTGCTAGGCAGAAAGGAAGCAACTGGGTACCAAAGCTTAAGGTCGGGAAGTATTCGTCAGCCCCGGCATGCTTCATGCTTCGGGTTGATGATCGAGTGTTGGTTGAGCAGTACCATTACGGGAAAATTGTTCGCCAGGAAGAGGCAATCCTCGGCAAGGAAATGCCACTATTCGAATACGATGAAAACCCTTCGCCGCTTTATAAAGACGAGAGTGACCCACTGCGCAATCCGTTTGGCCTCCTTGTCAATCACTTTGAGTACGCCCTTGCTCAGGCGACAATCGTTGATCTAACTGGACAGGATCAGGAAAACACCTCATCACCCGCGCATTGAGATTTGGCGGGTAACCTAATCGTTGTTCTTCTATTAGCCAATGCCCGGCAGGTGCACCTGGACGGCGACGAGCAATGCCAACTGGCTGACCATCACCGCAGGTAGCAGCGGCGCGGGCAATAGCACGGTCGCTTTTGCTGTCGCCGCCAACACGCTCGGCCCGCGCACCGGGTTGCTGACCATCGGCACGCAGACCTTCACCGTCCGGCAAGCGGGCGTCGCCACGCCGCGGCTGATTCGTGTGAATGCCACGAGCGCCGCGCTGGGCAGCAGCGGCGTGCCGGTCGCCGTGGAACTGGTGGCGCAAGGCGATGAGAACGCGCTCGGCTTCACGCTCAGCTTCGATCCGGCGGTGCTCAGTAACCCGCAAGCCGCGCTCGGCGCGGACGCCGTGGGCGCGCAACTGGCCGCCAACACCAATCAGACGGCGCAAGGGCGCTTGGGGCTGGCGGTGGCCTTGCCCGCCGGGCAGAAGTTCGCCGCCGGGACGCGCCAACTCGCCGTCGTCACCTTCTCGATTGCCGCCGCCGCGCCCGCCGCGATGACGATGCTGGATTTCGACGACCTGCCGTCGGCGCGCGAAGTCTCCGACGTGAGCGCCAATGCGCTGCCGGCCAGCTACCAGGGCGGCGCGCTCGGCGTGGTGCCCGGCGTCGAAGGCGATGTCGCGCCGCGCCCGCAGGGGAACGGCTCGGTGACGATCACCGATTGGGTGCAGGTGGGGCGGCTGGTGGCGGGGCTGGACGCGGCTGCGCCGGGCGTCGAATTCCAACGCGCCGATTGCGCCCCGCGCGACACCTGTGGCGATGGCCGCTTGACTGTCTCGGATTGGACGCAGGCGGGGCGCTACGCCATCGGCACAGATGCGGCGCTGGCGGCGGGCGGGCCAGCGGTGGCGGCGGTTAATAGTTCGTTGGCAGCGGGCGTTCAGAGTACCGGCTTCAGCCGGAATGGTCGAACTGCGACGCAGCCGCCTAAAGGCGGTACTCTGAACACGCGCGCGTTGCGGACGGTGTGGTTGACGAATGCCACGCAACAAACGCGCACGGTGCGTGTCGTCAACGCCACGGCGGCGCAAGGCGCGACGGCGAGTGTCGCCATCGAATTGACAGCGCAGGGCAATGAAAACGCAGTCGGCTTCAGCCTGAGCTTCAACCCGGCGGTCTTGAGCAATCCGCAAGCCGTGTTGGGCAGCGGCGCAACAGGCACGACGCTAAACCTCAACACCAATCAGGCGGGGCGCGTCGGTGTGGCAATGGCGCAATCACCCGGCGTGGCTTTCACGGCAGGCACACGGCAATTGCTGGTCGTGACCTTCAACGTGGCGAGTGGCGCGGCAGTGGGAACAACGGCACTCAGCTTCGGCGACCAACCCATCGCGCGCGAAGTCTCCGGCGTCAGCGCCACGCCGCTGCCCGCCGATTTCACAGCGGGCGCGGTGACAGTCGTGGGCGCGGTAGCCAACGTCTCGGCGGCCAGCTTCACCGGCGCGCAACTCGCCAGCGAAGCGATTGTCTCGGCCTTCGGTACGCGCCTGGCGACCACGACACAAAGCGCCACGGTCACGCCGTTGCCAACGACGCTCGCCGGGACGCGGGTTTTGGTCAGAGACAGCGCGGGGACAGAACGCGCCGCGCCGCTGTTTTTTGTCTCGCCGCAACAACTCAACTACCTCGTCCCCGCTGGCACGGTGGCGGGCACGGCGACCATCAGCATCACCAGCGGCGATGGCAGCCTGTCGCTCGGCGTGGCGACGATGGCGACCATTGCGCCGGGCCTCTTCACCGCCAACGCCAACGGGCAAGGTGTCCCGGCGGCAGTGGCCTTGCGCGTGCGGGGCGATGGCGCGCAGGCGTTCGAGACGGTCGCGCAATTCGTCGCGGGCCGTTTCATCCCCGCGCCCATTGACCTGGGGCCAGAGGGCGAACAAGTCATCCTGCTGCTCTTCGGCACGGGCGTGCGTGGGCGCAGCGCGTTGGCGGCGGTGACGTGCGTGCTTGGCGGCATAAGCGTGCCCGTCTCGTTCGCCGGGGCGCAGGGCGATCTGGCCGGACTCGATCAACTCAACGTCGGGCCGTTGCCGCGCGCGTTGGCGGGACGCGGCGAAGTGGATTTGGTATTGACGGTGGATGGACGGGCGGCGAATGCGGTGCGGGTGAGCTTCCGGTAGGCGGCACGTTAGATCGGTTTTCACTTCGGAGTAGGGTAAAAACCGCGCAGTCGGTACCACGCGCGTCAGCAAGCGGCGCGTCAAGTCTGGCGAACGGTGCAACAGCGCAGTCTCCGCTTGCTGACGCGCGCGGTACCGTTCGCAACAGGCTATTTCTTCTCTTTCGGTGCGTAATAGCCTTGGCGGGCGCGGACTTTGTATTGCGGCGTAGTCAGTTGCACTTCAATCGTGCGCCACTTGCCGTCTTTCTTTTCGTTGGTCGGTTCGTAGGCGAGGGTGTATTGGTTGCGCAACTCTTCGACGGTTTGCGCAAAGGCGTCTTTCAGTTCGCGACCGGCGGGCGTGGTGAAAAAGCGTCCGCCCGTTTTGGCGGCGAGCGTTTTCATAACCTCAGCCCCATTGTCGCGCGGGGTGACGTGGAAGACGCCGCGGTCGCTGAGGTCTACGCAATAGATGGTGACGTTGGCGGCGGCGGCGCGGCGGACGGCTTCGTCGAGCGAGGCGCGGCTGGTGCTGTCGCCGCCATCCGAAACCAGCAGGATTGCGCGGCGCTTTTCAGCCCGTTCGCGCAAATCATCGGCGGCTTTGACGATGGCGTCATACATCGGCGTGTTGTCTTTGGCGCGTAAATCCCAGACCAGATCGGATACGTCGCGGACTTCGCCGAAGGGTTGAATTTGCTTCACCGTGGTGCCGCCAAAACTGTAAATGGCAAATTGATCACCTTCGCGGATGCCGTCCACAAAGCTGGTGCAGGCGGCGCGCGCCAGGGTCATTTTCTGTTCCATGCTGCCACTGCAATCCAGCAGGATCGCGGCGGCGAAGGGGCTTTCTTCGACGCCGAAGCCCACGATGTGCTGTTCCTGCTTGTCTTCAAACAGGCGGAAGTGCTGGCGGCGCAGACCGCGCACGAACTTGTCCGAAAGATCGGTCACGGTCGCGTTGAGCAAGACTTGGTTGGTTTCAAGCGAGATGACGTCTTGGGCGGCTTCGTCCTGTTTTTGTTTCTGCTGATCCTGCTGTTGTTGTTGCTGCTGGGCCTGCACGGCGAAGCCCAGCGCCAAGCCAAATACCGCGCTGAGAGTTAACCACCGAAATTTCATAACCGGAAACATCTGAGTTGGGAGTGTGTGACACAAACCGGCGCAACGCCGTGAGGAATGCTTAAAAAGCCGCGCTTCAGTTGAGATAACCGCGCAGCAATTTGACCAGTTGAATGACCTCGGTCGCTTGCGAAGCGACGGTAATCGAAACGACCTGCCGCGAGGTCTTGCTCAGTTCCTTGTTCAAACGCTCGCTGGCGTCGCTCAACTGTTTGAGCGTATCGGCCAGCGTATGGGGCGGCGTTTCCAGCGGTTCATCCTCACCGCCGCCAGCATCCGAGCGAATGCTGCGCGCGTTTTTCTCGATCTCTTTCAGGTGCTTGTCATTGGCGCGCGGCAAGTGGGCAGCGGTAGTGGCTTGCGACAATTTCTCTGACAGGTCTTGAATCTGTTCGGCCTTGGCGACGATCTTTTTATGCTCTTCCTCTTCACGCTTGATGCGCATCCGCACCAGCGTGTCGCGGAAGGTTTCATTTTGCTCTTCCGCGCCGGTTTGCGTCTCAGCAGTTTGGGCCTGCACTTTCAGGCACGCGCCGCCCACACCAAGCGTGCTGAAGAGCAAGCCGCACAAAAACAGTTTTTGAACCTGCAAAGCCGTTCGCATGATGTCACCTCAATAGGGGCGCATTTCTATCACAAATTCTAGCTGCCCAAAAGCAAGACGCTGAGCGCGCCAATCTTTCCCTGCAACGGCGCCCGCACACTGCCAGTTTAGTATTCGCAATTCAGCAGGCGGCGCTGGCTTTTGCCTTTAATGCTCAAATCAATCCCCAGAATCTTGCCCGCCAGTCCGCGAATAAATTCGTCTTCCAGCCGCCCGTTCGACTTGCCCTCGACCCATTTGAGCGAGCCATCCGCATCCACGGCGCGTCCTTGAATGATGGCATTGACCTGCAATTGCGATTTTTTCTGATCCACGGGCAGCGCGATGATTTCCAAGGCGTAACGCGCCTGCGACCAGTTGCGCACGGCACTGGCGGGCATGTCCGCCAGATATTCCAAATCAGTGCGCACGGTCACCCCGCGGCTGTAAACGACGGGTTTCGTCACCAGCTTGCCGGGGTTGGCCTTGCTCAACTCTTCATCAATCGGAATGGCGCAGGATTTCAGCACATCGCGGGCAGCATCCAAAATGGGCTCACGCAGCACACTCATCGTGTAGGGGTTGGGCAAGGGCGGTTCCGTCTTGGGCTTATCGAAAGTAAACTGCGCATGGGCCATCTGCGCAGTCAGCGCCAAAGCGAAGAGCGCCAGCACAAAAGACGTGGATTTGATCTTCATAGAATTGCCTATTGGAGTTGTCAGTTACTACAAAACTTACGGAAGAAAAGCACAATCGCACCATACACCTGACAGGCTAGACCGGCAACTATCATTCCGCTGGTGTAAGCTGGGAACCGACAGGATTTGTCAGCCTGATTGCTGCTGCATCACTAGCCTTTTCCCCTGTAAATTCGCGGTGCTCGAGCGACAGGGAAAATTCTTCCTCTACGTTAGGCTGGTTTTCGTGTGACAGTCCACGGCTACGAAAAATTTTCATAGCACTTTCCTCCTAATCAAGTAACTTTTACCCGTACAGCAATGCCAGCCGAAATAGCATCTCAAGGCCAGCGTTCCAAAACCAACGTGTCGTCAGTGACTTAGCACTTAGTTTTGGATTTTCTGCTTGCTGGCACGTTCATTGCACTAGCCTGGGTGGGGCAACGAGATACCAGGTGGTTAAATCCACTGACGGTGTCAGTGGTTACCAGGGTGAGGAAGGTAACCACGTTTTCATAGGCGCTACTGGCAATTCCCACGACAGTAGCGCCTATTATTTTGTCTACTGTCACTGCCCACAATTTCTGTTTCTTGAACCTCTCGCCAACTCGCTCTTCTTCCAAGCAACAAGTTTCAATTATCGGCGCGTGGCTTCCGGCCCCCTAGCAAATTGCGGAACGGGATGCACCGCAGTGCTGTCTAGTCACGCGCCGTCCACTTTTCAAGCCTTGCTTGACACCTTCTTTTACGCTCAGCTATGGTGCTTGCCCGGTGTAATCGGCACCGGTTCCTTTGTTCGCAACACCCACATGCTCGACGAATACCGCCAACGATTTCGCGCGTTCCACACGCATTGGCAGCGTGAGCAATTCCTGTTTCGGGCAGGCCGCAAGACGCGCGCGGAGTGGGTGCATCTCTATCAGGAAAACAGCGATCTTTTCAGCACGTCGGCGCTGGCGGAATTGCAAGCCCAGCACGCTGAAGTAGCGGCCTATCGAGTGACTGAGCGCCAAGCCATTGAACGTCTGCTCGCTTTTGCACGTAGCGGCCAAATTGCCAGCCGCTCGCTGGAATTGACCGAAGAGCTAGTCGCGTATGAGGCGCGCCCCACCATTCAATGGAACGGTGAGTCCCTAACGATTCAGCAGGCGCAGTTAGAAATCGCGCGCGAGGCCGCGCCGCCACGCCGCCATGAACTGGCGGCCCGCCGTGCCGAGGCCCTTCACCACACGCAAGATTTGCGCGCGGAGCGTTTTGCCCGCTGGCAAGCAGGTGCGCAAACATTCGGGTACGACCACTGGCTGGCCTTGGCAGTTGCCACAAAACAGGTTGAACTGCCGAAGCTGGCGGAACAAGCGGCGCAGTTGCTGGCCAAAACCGAAACCCCGTATGTGGCGGCACTCAAACCGTTGCTGGCGCGCGAAGCCCATGTCGGCTTGGAAGAAGCCACGCAGGCGGATTTGGGCTATTTGCAAAGGCTGGCGCGCTTCGCCCCTTACTTTCCGGTGTCACGCGCCATTGAGTTGTATGCTGACCTCTTTGCCGGTCTGGGATTCAAGGTCGAACAGCAACCGCAGATCGAGTTGGACACGGCCACGCGCCCCGACAAACAAGCACGCGCATTTTGCGCCCCCGTGCAAATCCCGGACGAGATCAAGCTGGTGTTGAATCTGGATCACGGGCATGACGGATACGGTTTTTATCAAGATTTTTTGCAAGCCAGCGGACGCGCGCAATTGGCGGCCTGGACTTCGCGCGAAATGCACTATGAGTTTCGTGTGCCCGGCGATCCGGCGGTGGGCGAAGCTTGGGGAATGTTGTTCAGCCAGTTGCTGCTGGAAGCCGAATTTCTGCTCGGCAATTTCGGCTTCCCTGCCAGCGGCGAATTCCGGCACGCGCTGGCGGTGTTCAAATTGCTGCACGTGCGGCGCGCGACGGCTTTGTTGCAGTACGAGACTGAGTTTCACGCGGGCAAACTCAGCCGTCACGCCGGCGCGCGTTTTGCCGAATTGCTGACCGATGGCGTGCGCGTGCGCTACGACGAAGCAGAGTGTTTGCGTGCGATTGAAACGCCTTTCCGTTCCGCCGACCGGTTGCGCGCCTGGGCGTTTGAGGCGCAATTGCGTGAGCATTTGCGGACGCGCTTCGGCACCCGTTGGTGGGCGACGCGCCAGGCGGGCGAGATGCTGATTGACCTCTGGAACACCGGCCAACGTTACACGGTCGAAGAATTAGCAGGTCAAATTGGACTGGGCGAATTGGACTTTGCGTGGTTCGGGGCAGAGTTGGTGAACACGCTCGCCAGTTAAAGCCGAAAGGATTGGATTTCATGACATTCTCGCTGACGCGCACGGTTGCACAATGGACAGCCGTCTGGCTATTGGCCGGTGTTTGCAGCCTATCGCCTCTGAGCCAAACCGCGAATAAACCCGCTGGCAATCGGGCGGCTGGCGCAATGAAACTGACCGCCATCAAAATCAAGCCCTACAACGCTAGTGCGGGCGCGTTGGCCGATGAAATCACCGCGGACGGTTATCACAACGCCTTGGAGCTTTCACTGCTGGTGCTGGTGGAAGTCACAGGCAAGCCGGGCGATTTCAGCGCCAATCAAAAACTGATCGTGACCGCCACCGAGGGAACTAAACCCGTCCTGACGCGCCGCGCCACAGTCGGCCTCTTGAATGACAAGGGCAGGTTTTATGCGCCTGTCTGGCTCTACGGCCCGTTTTGCAGGCCGCTGACGATCAAGGCCCAATTGAATGGCGCAGCGCCCCTGACACGCAAAGTGCCATTTCAGTGCGGCGAATGATTGACTGACACGCTTTCCGGATTCTCGATGACCAAACCGCAAACCGTTCACGTGGCGCTCGACGACCGCAGCTATGACATCACGCTGGCCCACGGCGCGCTGCCGCAAACCGGCGCGATCACGCGCGCGGCTTTTGGCCCAAAGGCGCGCCGCGTGGCGTTGATCTCCAACGCCAAAGTCCACGGACTCTATGGCAAAGCCGTTGAAAAGAGTTTGAAACAAGCTGGCTTCACCGTGCTCACGCATCTGATGGGCGATGGCGAACGCGCCAAATCCATTCGCACGGCGGAATGCGCCTGGGGCTTTTTGATCGCGCACCATTTTGAACGCAGCGATGGCATCGTGGCATTGGGCGGCGGCGTGGTAGGTGATTTGGCGGGTTTTGTGGCGGCGACGTTTTTGCGCGGCGTAAATTTCGTGCAACTGCCGACTACGTTGTTGGCGCAAATTGACAGTTCGGTCGGCGGCAAAACGGCGGTCAATCACGCGCTGGGCAAAAACCTGATCGGCGCGTTTCATCAACCGCGCGCCGTGTTGATTGATCCGAGCGTGCTGGCAACGTTACCGCCGCGCGAATTGCGCGCCGGGATGTACGAAGTCCTCAAAACCGGTCTCATCCGCGATGCCGCGCTGGCGGGCTTCATCAATCAAAATCTGAACCAACTCACGGCACTCGATCCGGCCAGCCTGACGCAGGTCATCAAACGCTGCTGCGAGATCAAAGCCGAAGTCGTGATGGCCGATGAACGCGAAGGCGGCTTGCGCCGCATCCTGAATTTCGGCCATACCATCGGCCACGCGCTCGAAGCCATAACCAAATACCGGCGTTTGAAACATGGCGAAGCGGTGGGGTACGGCATGCAATGCGCGACCACGATGGCGGAGCGCGCGGGCTTGCTCGACTCGTCAGCGGCGGCAACCATTCAAGCCAGCGTCAGGGCGCTGGGCCCTTTGCCGCGTATCAACGATTTGGACGTCGGTGAAATCATCGCCGCGACCGCCCACGATAAAAAGGCCGCGCAAGGCAAAATCCCTTTCATCCTGCCGACACGCGTTGGTGAAGTGATGGTGCGCGATGACCTGCCGTCGTCAATCGTGCGGGCCGCCGTGCGCGAGCTATTGGCCAAGAACTGAGGTTCATTTGTGCCTGATCACGGAAAGGCCATTGCCAGAAGGCAGGCTTTTGATTAGACTCCGCGCTGTCGTTTACAACGTCCCCACTTTACCAATGTCATTCTCATCTCCCCTAATCGGGGTTTCGTGTGTGAAGCCCACAAGCGGATCGTCCGCAAATAATCAACCATCAATCGGCTAAGGAGGAATTGCTACATGGCAAGTCTTGATGAATTAAAAGCGAAGTACAACGCAGTGCTGGACAAAGGTCATGAAGTTGGAATGACCGTCCAAAACCTCAATCTGGAAGGCGAGCAATTGCTGATTCGCGGCGTCGTGCCGTCTGATTACGCAAAGAATGAACTGTGGGACGCGGCGAAAGGCGTTGACGCCAGCGTCAGCGACCTGATGCTCGACGTGAATGTCCAATCGGGCTTGAAGTACACCGTCAAATCCGGCGACACGCTGAGCAAAATCGCCAAGCGTTTCTACGGCGAGGCCAACCACTACCACCAAATCGCCGCCGCCAGCGGCATTGATAACCCCGACCGCATTGACGTCGGTCAGGAAGTCACACTGCCGTAAGGAAGTAGTCAGTAGACGGTAGTCAGTAGAAATAGAGAGGCCGTAGTTGATGATTCAATGCTAGAACTCATCAACTACGGCCCTTTTGTTGTCACTACCGATTACCGTCTACCGACTTACGGTGCGGTGATGCCCAAATCTTTTCCGCCAAAAGTGAATTGAATGCGCTTGCGCGCGCGCATTGCTTTGGAGGCGGTTTGCGAAAGCGAGGTCACCAGAATCGGCATGGCAATTGTCGCGTCGCAACGCACCGTGACCGATTTGCCCTGTTTGGACATGCGTCCGAAGGTTTGCGCCTGATCGAACTCCGCGCCCGAATAGCTGCCGTAATCGGCGCCTTCCGTGACGACCTGAATGGCGTATTTATGACCGCGCTGCTGGTTATGCAACATACTCGCTGTCGTCTCGCTTTGCTGCATAAACGTCTTCGTCGTGCCGCCGCCAAAGTTGATCATGCCGGTTGAGCGTGACTTGGCGACGATCTGCGCCATATCCACCACGTCCTGTACCACGTCGAATTGGAATTGGCTCTTCTTCTCGATGCGACTCAAACCGATGGCGACGCCAAAGGCGCTGTCGGTCAGCGCGGGGCAAAAGATCGGCACGCGCGATTTGAAGGCTGACGTGAGAATGCCATCCTCAGTCGCAATCTCGCTCAGCTCACGGCCCAGCAGATGCAAAAACTCGCGCGTCGAATAGGGGTGCGTATTGTCGAGTTGCGTGGTGAATCCGCCGATCCATTCATACGCCTCGCGGAATTCCTCTTCCGACGCGAAGGTGTCGTAGATGCGATCCACCTTTTCTTCCTGCAATTCGGCATCGCTAATGTGCGGGTCGCCGATGTAATGATGGCGGCCCAGCGTCTCGTGCAAATCGTGAAAGATGTTCGCGCCCGTCGCCACTAACACATCAATGCAGCGGTTCTTGATCAGATACGCCACCAACCGCCGCATCCCTGCGGGCACCAGCCCGCCGCTCAAGCCCATAAAGACGACGGCGTTGTCTTGCAGCATCTGCAACCAGAGCTGATGCGCGAGCGACAGGTTGCGGCCCTGAAACGAGATGAATTCCATCTTGTCCAGCAAGCCCGGCACGCTGCGATCACGATCCACTTGCAAGGGTTGGGTAGGTTTGTTGAGGTATTTTGCACCTTTAATGCGACGAATCATAAATTTGTTGAACTGACTGTAGCGACCAGGTAGGACGGACTTTAGTCTGTCCCAGGTAACAAGCCGGACAGACTAAAGTCCGTCCTACCTGCTTAGCTTAGCGCCCATTCGAATCGAGGTACGTATAGCCGGTGTAATGCCGTTCGTACTCATCGGTCAGCGTCAGCGCGGCGGTTTCGGTCAGTTGTCCTTTCTTGACTTGACGATTGAGCTGATTGCGAAAGTTCTCTTGCAAAAACTCTTTTTCGTAACGGGCGAAGGTGAGCATGTCGCCGACCTGCGAACCCGCAATGACGCGATTGATGTGGTACTCACCATTTTTGTCCACAATGACGTGCGCTTCGTTGGTCGTGCCGAACAGGTTGTGAAAGTTGCCCATCACTTCCTGATAAGCGCCGACCAGCATCATCGCCAGATAATATGGCTCGCCCCGTTTCAGGTCGTGGACTTCGAGCACTTCTTTCACGTCGTGTAAGTCCACGAATTTATCCACCACACCGTCTGAATCGCAGGTAATGTCGCACAGCGTCGCGGTGTCGGTCGGCTGTTCGTTCAGCTTATGAATTGGGATGATCGGGAAAAGCTGATCAATCGCCCAATGGTCGGGTACGGAGCGGAAGACCGAAAAGTTACAGAGATATTTCGCCGAGAGCAATTTGCGCAGATCATCGAACTCTTCCGATTTCACCTGCACTTGCTTGGCGTAATTGTTCGCCCGGTCGCAAACCTCCCAGAACAAAACTTCACCTTTGGCCCGATCCTCCAACGAAATAAAACCCAGATCGAAGAGGGTGAATAACTCTTCTTTGTGTTCGAGCGCGTCGTGGTAATACTCCAGAAAATTCTTGGCCGTCATTGAGGTGTACAGGTCATAGAGTTCCTTGATGACCTGCGCCTCGTTGCCCGTGATCGTGATGGTATGAATGCCGTGCACCGTTTCGATCTCATCCAGGATGTTGGTGATGAGCATCGCGTGATACGCCACCAGCACGCGGCCCGATTCCGTAATCACATTCGGCTGCGGCACGTTCTCTTCCTCGCAGACGCCTTTGATCGTGTAAATCACGTCGTTGGCAAACTCCTGCAAGGTGTAATTCACCGACGATTCAAAACTGGTCTTGCTGCCGTCGTAATCCACCCCCGCGCCGCCGCCGACGTTCAGGTGATCAACGTCGTAACCCATCTTGCGAATCTTGGCGTAAACGCGAGCGGCCTCTTTGACGCCCGCCTTGACGCGCTTGATCTGCGTGATTTGCGAACCGATGTGGAAGTGCAGCACGCGCAACATGTCCTGCATCCCGGCGTCGCGCAGCATCTTGATCGCCTGCAAAAGCTCCGTCGTCGTCAACCCGAATTTGGATTGTTCGCCACCAGACTTTTCCCAGCGTCCCGAACCGCGCGAATAGAGCCGCACGCGCATCCCGACCATCGGCTTGACCCCGGTTTCGAGCACGCGGTCAATCACCTTGCCCAATTCGCTGAGCTTCTCGATCACGATGACAACGTTCTTGCCGAGTTTCGTCCCCACAAAGGCCAAGTCAATAAAATCGTCGTCTTTGAAACCATTGCAAACCAGCAAGGAATTGGGCGACTGCTCCAGCGCAATCGCGGCATAGAGTTCAGACTTGCTGCCCGCTTCCAATCCATAGTTGTATTTCGTCGCCTCTTCCAGGTAAGACTCGATCACCTGGCGGCGCTGATTGACCTTTAACGGGAAGACGGCCAGATGCTCACCCTTGTAATCGAACTCGCGCATCGCACCGCGGAACGATTGATTCATTTTGCGGACTTGGCTGGCAAAAATTTGCGGAAACCGGAGCAGGACAGGAAGTTTTATGCGCCGGGCGAGTAGATCGTCTACGACCTTTTTGACATCCACGCTGCGCGGATCACTCTCGACCGGATAGACGACTAAATTGCCTTTGGGATTGACATCGAAATAGCCCGCGCCCCAATTCTCGATGCCGTAGGTCTGCACTGCCTCAGCGATGGCCGATTTCATCGTTACTTATTCGTTGACCTCCACAAGTGACAAATGCGGATTCCGCGCTGCCTGCGAGAGCACACTTGCAGGGTCAATACCAACGGCATGGCCTGTAAAATCAGACCATTGCAACTCATTCGCTCTCTGTCGCTGTTGGGAATCCGTCTTGCAAGGTGCGGACTCTAGCAGATAGGTTTGGCGACTGTCAAAAATTATTTTTGGCGGGGTTTTACACGGCTTTCTTGGTTCAAACATCGCGCTGGGACGCTGTTTTTCCTAGGCTTTGCGCCTGGCTCAAGGGCCATTGATGATGCGCTCCACGGGCGTTTGTTGCGCCACTGTGTTCGGCTTCCATGATTGAAGAAGTGGTCCCAGCGCAGTGGCGCTGAGCCGCCGCAGACGTTCGCACTAGCGGCGTGCAAAGGCTACCAGCCTACAGCGGCCCGTTTTATTTTTGGATGCAATCGCTCGCATCGCCGGACGACGCGCTGGACTCCCGAAGGTACGCTCGACGCAATCGCTTGTGCCGACTCTGACGGGCGGGAGTGCTGGCAGCCAGCACAACACGAAAACCGATAACGAGGTTGCGGTTGCCGGGTTCGTTCCTATTACGATTGGCCGAACGGCAGTTCCTTCCATTGTTGTTCCACGAACCACCGCGCAGCACCCGGAGGTGGCGTCACCCTCTTCAGCAACTCGTAAAAGCGAGCTCACTGAATACTCGTTCGCGCATCCGCCAGGTATCGGCGTGGGCCAGATGCGCAATCCAACTGCCGATGCGCTGCGTCAATTCCGCCAGCGAAAGCTGCCCGGCTTGAAAAGCGGTTTGCAGTCCGCGCAAGCGGCGGCGCGCCCGGCGTAAGTTCTCATTGCGGATGGTGAGATGATCAGCCAGTACGCGAAAGCCGACAAAGTTGGCCCCGTGGCGCGTCTCGAACAGTTGGCTTTTGACCGGATGAATGCACAAGCGCAACTGCGCCAGATAATCTTCCAACGCCCAGCGCGCCGCCGCGAGTTGCGCATGGTCGTCGCCGAAGAGCGCGAAATCATCCACGTAGCGCACATACTTGCCGATGCCCAAATTCTGCTTCACGAAATGATCCAGGCCGCTCAGATAAACGTTGGCAAAGAACTGGCTGGTCAGATTGCCGATGGGCAGGCCGCGCCGCCGTTCGTAGGGCGTCCAAAGCGCGTCACCGGGAAAGTAATCGTGGACGGCGGGTTGTGCGTTGCTGGCGTCAATGATGGTGTCAATTAGCCAGAGCGTGGCGGCGCATTTGATTTTGCGCCGCAGGAGCGTCTTCAAAATTTCGTGGTCAATGCTGGGGAAGTATTGCCGGATGTCGCATTGCAACACGTAGCGGCTGGAGCGCGCGAATTCGGTAAAGCGCCGCAACGCGCGATGCGTGCCGAAACCGGTGCGGTTGGCGTATGAATCACGAATCATCGTGCGCTCGAAGATGGGCGCAATCACCTGGCATAAGGCGTGATGCACCACGCGGTCGCGGTAAGGCGCGGCGGAAATCAGCCGCTGTTTGGGCACGACAATCTCGAAGGTTCGGTACGGACCGGGCCGGTAAGTGCGACTGTCGAGTGCTGCCTGCAACTGCAACAACTCCTCCGCCAGCCGATCGTTGAAACGCAGCACATTCGCGCGGTAACGCTTACCGCGTTGCGCCTGTTGGGTGGCGTCCAGCAGGTTGCCGAAATCAATCACCTGCGGCCACAAATTGCCGTGTCGTTTCATGGGTTTCTTTGGTACTCCGGTACGGAACAGGGAGCGTGAGCGACCTGAGCCTTGCGGAGGTGCTTACTGGCCGAAGCTCAGGTCGCTCACGCTCCCCGTTCCGTACCTGCGGGTTCCGTACCGGCGATTTGTTGTTTGATCCAACTGCCAAGACTTATGCCCACCGCATTGATGAGTTTTGAGACGTGCTGATATTGCCCGCCGTCTATCAATTTGAACGAGACCAGCAAGCGCGCCTGTTGCCGCAACAGTTCCAGCCGCAGGTTGCTGGCTTCCAGTTGCTCGCGTTTTTGCCGGGCATAGCGCGCGCGAATCAACTCTTCCAGCAATTCATACAGGCTGGTGATGATGCGTTCGCCCAATGTGAACCGGTGATCGCGCGGCAACCGATTCAGTAAGGGTACATACCACAGAATCAACTCGCGCGTCTGCTCGATGATGGGCAATTCGCCCGGTGGCGGCTTTTTATTTTTATGCATGGTTCAAATCAAGAAAATTCATGTGCGCTGCGCGCACATTGTAAAAGCGTAAGAAGGGTAAGAGCGCAGAGGGCTACGGAGTCCTGGCAGCCAGCACAACACGAAAACCGATAACGAGGCCGCGGTTGCCGGGTTCGTACCTATAACGATCGGCCGAACGGCAGCTCCTTCCATCGTTGTCCCACGAACCACCGCGCAGCACCCGGCGACTTGAGTCTCCACCACTCAACCAACCTGAGCCATCCAGCGGCGCGCTATTGTAGTTGTCATGCCAAACGTCCTCACACCATTCCCACACATTGCCATGCATATCGAATAGGCCAAAGGCATTGGCTGTGAAGCTGCCCACATCGGTGGTTTGCTGGCGATAGACGCCCTTAGCCGCGCCGCCATAAGGATAGTTGCCGTCAAAATTCGCCTGGGTTGACGACAGCAAAGAGCCAAAAGCAAAAGGCGTGTTTGTGCCCGCCCGCGCGGCATATTCCCATTCAGCCTCAGTCGGCAGGCGGTAGGTTTTGCCAGTCAATTGCGAAAGCTTCTGACAAAACTCGGTGACGTCATTCCACGAGACTTGTTCAACCGGGCGATTCGCGCCTTTGAAGTTGGACGGATTGTTGCCCGTCACGGCCTGCCATTGCGCCTGCGTGATTTCGTATTTGCCGATGGCAAAGGCGGGCACGTTCACGCGATGTTGCGGCCCTTCGTCGTTGCTACGCTCAGCTTCGTTGGCGGGCGAACCCATCGTGAAGGAACCGGCTGGCACGTTTTTCATTTCGAGTTTGACGCCGTTGACGGTTGCGGTGAAATCGCGGCCTGCAGGCAGGGCATTTGGCTGTTGTGACGTGGTGGTTGGCGTTGACGGCCCAATCGTGCCCGGTGTGCTGTTACTCGCCCAATAGACCGCCAGGCCAAGCGCCGGAACACCAAGCAAGCCCACCAGCCACGGCAGACGCGAACGCCGGGCGGCTGGCACGGGCTGCGGTTTCGACGCAGGCTGCGGCAAAGCTGGTTCAGGCTGAGCCGGACGCGGCGGCGCGGGTCTGGGAATGGTGGTCGGATCAACCTGCACCGTGGGCGGGTTAATCACGGGCGGCGCGGGTCTGGGCGTTGGTGGCGGCATAACGGGTCTGGTCGGCTGCGACTCGTTGAGCGCCGCCAGCATTTCCCGCGCGTTTTTGTAACGCGCGCGGTAATCGTATTGCGCCGCCCGCTCCAGCAACTCGCACAGTTCATTGCCGAGCGGGCCGGTGTGCCCGCGCCAAGCCAGATCGCCGCTCGCCAGATCGTTCAGGTCGCGCGGTTCACGCCCCGTCAAGGCAAAGATCATGGTCATCGCCAGGCTATACAGATCGCTGCCATAAACCGGACGCCCAACGCTTTGTTCAACCGGCGTGTAACCCGGCGTGCCGATGATCAGCGAAGCCTTTTGCGGCGTGCCGTAAGCGTCCAGCACGGTGGTGATGATCTCTTTGACCGCGCCAAAATCAATCAGGACAGGCTGCCCGGTGTTGATCCGCAGCAGGATGTTGTCGGGTTTGATGTCGCGGTGAATGATGCCCTGCGCGTGGATTTCGTGGAGCGCCTGCAACAAACTCGCCAGCAATTGGCGCGTGCGGGCTTCATCCAACCGGCCCTGCGCGCGCACGTATTGGCCCAGCGTCTGGCCTTCGATAAATTCCTGCACCAGGTAATACTCACCGGCTTCGCTGAAGAAGGCGTACAGTTTCGGCACCTGATGGCAAACTTCTGAGAGGGCTTCCAGCACAGCGGCTTCGCGTTCAAAACGTTCGCGCACGATTTCATAAGTGCGCGCGTCGAGTTGCTGTTTCGGCCTGAATTTTTTGATGACGCATTTGCGCTGCGACGGCAATTGCCGGTCAACGGCTAAAAAGGTTTCGCCGAACCCGCCAGCATCGCTGAGGGTGCGGATGATTTCGTAGCGGCCCTGCAATAAAGCGTTCATAAGCAGCGAGGTATTGGGAAGACAGAGTGATTGTGCGGACGTGCAAGGTTATACCAGACTTTGGCCGAAATGGCAGTCTAGGCGCACACACCGCACCCATCTTGCCTGATCTTGCAGATGCCCTTATGATCCCCTTTAGTCTGGCGCTGATGGCCGAACAATGAATCAACAGGAGCACGCTTATGTCAAATCGGGTTGAGACAAATGAGGCCAATCAACTGCTTGCCGTGCCCTGCTTAAATGCCTTGCCAGCCAGTCTGCCGGGCGGCGGGGCGTTTGAGTTGGTGCTTGAGCAAAAAGTGCCGATCCTGCGTGCCACTGAAGCCGTGCACGCGCGGGTGGAAGAACTCCTGGCAAAAAATCGTGCCGGCAATCTCACTGAGGCTGAGACGCTCGAGTTAGACCAATACGAAGAACTGGATGATTATTTGAGCCTGCACAATCGGTTGACGCGCAACCTTTTCCTCGCACAACAGGATAGTCTCAGTGGCTGAGAAAATTCCTGCCCCAATCCAAGCGGACGTGCGCCAGCGCGCCAATCATCTTTGCGAGTGCGGACGTGCGCCAGCGCGCCAATCATCTTTGCGAGTACTGCCACGCGGACGAACACTGGCAATGGGATCGCTTCTTCATTGACCACGTCTTCCCAAAAAGCCGCGGGCCAAAAGCCGCAGGCGGCGCAGGTTACGCTTTGCAAAACCTGGCACTGGCTTGCCGCCACTGCAATCGCCGCAAATCCGACAAGCTGTTTGCCATTGACCCTGCCACCGGCCAGCTTGCGCCGCTGTTCAATCCACGGGAACAACAATGGGCGGAGCATTTCACCTGGACGGCGGATGGCTTGCGCATCGTGCCGCTCACCGCCACGGGACGCGCGACTGCGGCCTTACTGGATTTCAACCGGGCGCGCGCCTTGCGAATTCGCGCGGCAGATGTGGCTGTCAAGCGCCATCCGCCCGCCGACGACCCAACTCAAACCACAGAGTCCTGATCCGGCAGATGCGTCGCCAACGGCTCGACGTGAATCGTCGCCACCACCTTGCCAAACTCCTGCTCCAACCGCTGTTCAACCTCTTCGGTAATCGCGTGGGCTGAGATGTGGTCGCGGCCCTCTTCATCATCAATGTGCAAATGCATCTCGATAAAAATTTCGCCGCCGTAGGTGCGCGAGCGAATGTCGTGCACCGAATGGACGCCGGCGACGGCTTCGGCAATCGCGGCGATGCGTTGGGCCGGGACGGGTGCGGCGTCCACCAATACGGGGACGGTGGCTTTGAAAATCTGATAACCGCTGGCCGCGATCATCACCGCGACGCCCAGCGAGACAAGCGGGTCGAACCAGACATAGCCGAGCTTGACCAGGAACAAGCCCGCCAGCACCGAACAACTGACTAGCACATCGCTGCGTGTGTGCGTGGCATCAGCGATCAAAAAAGCGCTTTGCAAGCGTTCGCCTTCGCGGCGCTCGTATACGGTCACAAAGATGTTGATGAGAATCGTGACGACGACTGTGCTGATGGTCAGGGCGGTGATTTCCGGTTTGGGCGCGTCGGCGGCGAGCAGGCGTTGAATGGCGCTCAGGGCCAGTTGGTAGCAAGTGATGAAGAGAAACCCGGCGATGCAAAAGGCCGCGAGCGTTTCAAATTTGGCGTGGCCGTAAGGGTGCTCTTCGTCCGGTTCGGCCATCGCATATTTCATCACCACCAGCCCGACGATATTGTTGAGTGAATCCACGGATGAATGAACCGCATCGCTGATGACGCTCAAGCTGTCGGCCAGTAAACCAGCAATTAATTTGCCGATCACGACGGCCACGTTCAGCCCAAAGGTCAGCCAGAGCACGCGCCGCACGCCCGCCTGATAAACCGCTTTGTCCATTTTGAGGTTGCTCATTTGCTTTACGGCCCTGCCTTATGGAATGCCGATCAGTTTGTGTGTCTGCAAGCTCAGCCGCCACTGCGGATGGGCCAAACAATACTGCGTCGCCAGTTGCGTATTCAGTTCGCGCGCTGGCCCGTCCATCGGCTGCAAGAAAAAATATTGAAACGCCAAGTGCGCAAAGCGTTCCGGCGCTGCGCCCGCTTGCGGAAAGACGAGCTTGAGTTCGTTGCCGCTTTTCAAAACCAACTCCGCGCCCGCCTTTGGACTCACGCAAACCCAGTCAATCCCTTGCGGCGGCAATTGTGTCCCATTGGTTTCGATGGCGATGGCAAAGCCGCGCGCGTACAAGGCAGCCACTAAAGGGTCATCCAGTTGCAACAATGGTTCACCGCCCGTGCAAACAACCAGCGGCTGTCCACCGCCCGGCCAGCGCGCTGCAACAGCATCGGCCAATGCTGCCGCCGTTTCAAACTTACCGCCGCCAGGGCCATCGGTGCCAAAAAAATCGGTGTCGCAAAACTGGCAGACCGCTGTGGCGCGATCCGCTTCCCTACCCGACCAGAGGTTGCAACCGGCAAAGCGACAAAAGACGGCGGCGCGCCCGGCCTGTGCGCCTTCGCCCTGCAAGGTGTAATAAATCTCTTTGACCGTATAACTCATCTTGTCGCGTACCGCACCGGATCAACCGCGCCCGCTTCGGCGAAACCTTTCAAGCGCAGCAAACACGAATCGCATTGCCCGCAAGCGATGCCCTCCGGCGTCGGGTCATAACACGAATGCGTCAGCGCGTAATCCACATCCAGCGCCAGCCCGCGCTGGATGATTTGCGCCTTGCTCAATTCGATCAGCGGCGTATGGATTTTCAGGCGCTGCGTGCCTTCCACACCTGCCTTGGTCGCCAGATTCGCCATCTGTTCAAACGCGGCGATGTATTCGGGCCGGCAGTCGGGATAGCCGGAATAATCGAGCGCATTGACGCCGATGAAAATGTCGTTGGCCCAGCGCGTTTCGGCATAGGCCAGCGCAAAGGACAGAAAGACCGTATTGCGCGCGGGCACATAGGTCACCGGAATGTCGTGCGACATTTCGTCCAGCGAACGCTGCTTCGGCACGGCGATGTCCGCCGTCAACGCCGAACCACCAAACACGCGCAGGTCAATCTCCGCCACCACGTGTTCGGCGACTTGAAAGTGCGCGGCCACGCGGCGCGCGGCCTCCAATTCGACCGCGTGGCGCTGACCATAGCGGAAGCTCAAGGCGTGCACGGTAAAACCGGCCTCGCGTGCCAGCGCCAGCACCGTGGCCGAATCCAGGCCGCCACTCAGCAGCACAATTGCTCTTTTGGCATTCATTCTGATTTGATCCCTTTCGGTGCGTCCATCCTAAGTTACAGTTCGCAACCGATTCAAGCGCCCCCTGCCGCTCGCTGGCCCCAGATGCGGCGGGCCTGTTGCCGCTCAAGACGTTTGCTGGTATAAACCTGCTGTCCTCCCCGTATCAACAATCGTTTTCAGCACAAATAAAAACCGTCATGCAAAGCGATCAAGTCACCCGATACCTGTTGGGACAATTGCCGGAAAGTGAAATTCAACGCCTCAATCTGTTGCGCGAGACGGACGAGAACTTTCGTCAGCGCGTCACCATCGTCGAAGACGACCTGATTGACTGCTTCACCAAAGGCCAACTCCAAGGCGAAGATTTGATGCGGTTCCGCCGCTATTTCCTGGCTTCCGCCGCCAATCGCGAGCGCGTCAAGGTGGCGCAAGGCTTCCTGGATGACCTGCGCGCCACGCAATTGGATGCCCCGCCCACCTGGTGGGAACGCGCCGTACCGGTCACGTTCAAAACCTCGCTCGAAGATTTCTGGCAACGCGCCGGACAGGACTTTTGGGCCACCGTGCGCGAACCGTTGCTCATCGGGTTGCGCGGCGTCGGGCTGCTGCTTTTTGTCTGGTGCCTCTATCTGGCCTTTGATCTGGTGCGCTTACGCAATCGTGTGGCTGAATTACAGGCCAACGAAGAGATCACCCAACCCGCCGTGCCGCGCACCGTGCCAGCCACAGCGCCCGCGCCCACCAACAACCAATTGGCCCAGCAAATAGATCAATCGCGGGAAAAACTTGGACAACTCAAGGCCGCGATCAATACCGAACCAACCGCTGAGCCAGCGACTTCCCCGCTGGCCGTCAATGCCGCCGAATTACAGGCGGCCTCGTTCAATCTGCGCCCGGCAGCGCGCGGAGCCGAAGGCGTACCGGAACTCGCCGTCACCCCGGCCACCGAGGATGTCGCCTTTCAACTCGAACTGGGCCGCGATGAGCGCGCCAGTTACCGGGCCGAACTGCGCGCCCAACCGGATGGCTTGCGCCTCTGGCAAAGCGGCACACTCAAAGCCCGCGCCAAAGATTATGGCAATAAAGTGCTCGAAGTCCGCGTGCCCGCCGCCTTGCTCAAATCGCGCGCCTACACGCTGAAAGTTTACGGCACCAACAATAACGGCAGTTCCGAAGAAGCCCTCAATTATTCATTTCGCATCAACAAGCCTTAACTTGCTATGAATAAAAACGGCGATCCAAATGTTGAACTTGAAGTGACCGACGATGAACTTGACGATCTAGGCGACGAGCAGGCGGAAGACGCGCCCAAAGGTAAATCCAAACCAGGCCCGCCCAAAGGCCAGCGTCCGCTGCGTTCAATCAATGACATTATTTCCGACCTGTCCAAACCGATCAAAGCGCGCCACCTGCGCCAAAAAGTGCGCGCGGGCCAACGGCTCGATTTCATCCCTTGGTATCACGCCATCAAGTATCTGGATTTGTATGCGCCGGGCTGGAGCTATGAGGTGCGGCACGCGCTCTGGAATAACGAAGGCCGCCTCGTGCTGACCGTGCGGCTCTCGTTCCCCTGTCTGGAAGGCGTCGTTTACCGCGATGCCACCGGCACGGAAGAAGAACCCGAAGAGGGCGAGCGCATGTACGGCGACCCCTCGTCGAATGCCGAAAGCATGGCCTTGCGGCGGGCGGCGGCGAAATTCGGGCTGGGGCTGTATCTGTACAACAAAGAGCGCAATACCGAGGGACGCTGAAACAGCCAGCGGCGCAAAACATTCTCCCTTCTCCCTTCTCAATTCTCCATTCTTATACAGGCCAAGCCTGGGCCTACTGCAAATGAATGGAGAATGAAAAATTGAGAAGGGAGAATGTTTTGCGCCAGAACCATAGCGGATTACTGCGCCCGCAAGATCGCGCCTTCTGCCGCCGACGAAACCAGCGCCGCGTATTTATGAAACACCCCTGATTTGTAACGCGGCTCTGGCACTTGCCATTCCGCCAGCCGGGCTTCAATTTCAGCATCGGTCAGTTCGACGCGCAGGCTGCGCTTGGCGATATGAATGTCAATGAGGTCGCCTTCGCGCACGGCGGCCAGCGGGCCGCGCATGGCGGCTTCGGGGGCCACGTGACCGACGCAGAAACCGCGCGTGGCGCCGCTGAAGCGCCCGTCGGTAATGAGCGCGACGGTTTCGCCCAGGCCAGCGCCAGCGATTGCGCCTGTCACGCCGAGCATCTCACGCATACCGGGGCCGCCCTTCGGCCCTTCGTAGCGGATCACGACCACGTCGCCGGCTTGAATCTGATGCTCCTGCACGGCGCGCATAGCGTCCTCTTCGCATTCAAACACGCGCGCGGGGCCGCGATGGTGCTTGCGTTCAAAGCCGGAAAGCTTCAGCACGCAGCCTTCGGGCGCGATGTTGCCTTTCAGAATGACCAGCCCACCATTTGGCTTGATCGGGTTGTTGGTCGAGTAAACGACATCCTGGCCCGGCGTTTCGTCGGCCAACTCGGCTTCCTGTTTGATCGTTAAACCGCTGACGGTCAGTTGCTCGCCGTGCATATAGCCGCCTTCGACCAGCCGCCGCGCGACCAGACCGATGCCGCCCGCCTTGCCCAGATCAATCGCGGCATATTTGCCGCCCGGTTTCAAATCGGCAATCAGTGGTGTGCGTGCGCTGATCGTGTCGAAATCGTCAATGGTCAACGGCACACCCGCTTCGCGCGCCATTGCCAAGAGGTGCAAGACGGCATTTGTCGAACCGCCCGTTGCCGCCACGCCCGTGATGGCGTTCTCAAACGCCGCGCGCGTCAGGATGTCGCTCGGACGGGTACCGCGCCGCAGCAAATCCACGATGTATTTGCCCGCTTCGTAAGCCGTCTGTTCTTTGCGCGGATCAACCGCCGAAACGCTGCCCGTGCCCATCACGGCCAAGCCGATGAATTCCATCACCATCGCCATCGTGTTCGCAGTGAATTGGCCGCCGCACGCACCGGCACCCGGACAAGCGGCGTTTTCGACTTCGAGCAACCCGGCATCGCTCAACGTGCCTGCGGCGTTCGCGCCCACGGCTTCAAAGACATCCTGCACGGTCACGTCGCGCCCCTGGAAATGGCCCGGCGCAATCGAACCGCCGTACAAAATCAGTGACGGCACATCCAGCCGGATCAAGCCCATCGCTGCGCCCGGAATTGTTTTGTCGCAGCCGACAATCGCGATCATCGCGTCGAAAAGGTACCCGCGTCCGACCAATTCAATCGAATCGGCAATCAGGTCGCGGCTGACCAGCGAAGCCTTCATCCCCTCGGTGCCCATCGTCACGCCGTCGCTGATCGAGATAGTATTGAATTCCATCGGCGTCGCCCCGGCGGCGCGGATGCCTTCCTTAACCTTGACGGCCAGATCGCGGTGATTGAAGTTGCACGGCATGGTTTCGATCCACATATGCGCCACGCCAATGATCGGTTTAGCCAGGTCTTCGTCGTCAAAGCCAATGGCTTTCAGCATCGAACGCGCGGGGGCACGATCGCGCCCGTTAGTGATGATGTGACTGCGATGTTTCGGCTCAAAAGTCATAATAATTCCCAGCGCGGGTCATAACTGCCCGCTTGCTCCTTAATAATTTTGGAATGGATTTGTCACGCCCGGTCGCTAGGGGCGTTGACCGCTCAAAGCACCAACTTGGTGGGCGGCATTGTGGCGGAGATTGGCGGGGGGTGCAAGGTTGGTTTGAGAGGTGTTGGCACACCCATCGTCAAAGGATACGAGCAAAATTGTGGGCGGACACAGCACAAGAGCATGGAGTTCAGGCTTCAGCCTGTGTTCATTCTCTCCAACACAGGCTGAAGCCTGAACTCCATGCTCTTTGGCGCAAATCTTGGGTCAGTTCATGCTCCAGATATTCGTTTGCACCCCAACGGCCAACATCTGCCGCGCCCCATTGATGACCGCGTGCATAGGATTGCGGGCCGGGCGCACCTCCAACGAAGTTTCCGCCGCGAGCAGTTCGGCCAGCCCGGTCAGATGCGCGCCGCCGCCGGTCAGGTGGATGCCGCTCTCGATCACTTCGCAGGCCAATTCGTCCGGCAGGTCGCGCAGGCTTTGGGTGACGGCGTTGACGATGACGGCCAAGACGGGTTGCATCGCCGCCGCGACACTTTCGCCCTGCACATAAACGCGCCGCAATAATCTGGAATCGCAATCCGCGCCGGCAATCACAAACGGTGTCGCGGGCAGTGCTTGCCGTCCCGTACCGATCTGTTTGATCAGACGCTGGGCTTCGCGGCTGTAGATGTTGACGCCTTCCTGTTCGGCAATCAGCTTGGCGACGACTTGGATCAGGTCGCTGCAAGCGGTGCGCGCGGCGGCCGTGGCGACCAGTTCGCCCGCCCGAATGACCGCGATGTCGGTGACGCCGTCGCCGATGTCCACGAGCATCTGTGCGTGTTCGGACGAAACGTCCATGCCGATGCCGATGGCGGCGGCCAGCGGTTCCGGCACCAGTACGACGGCAGCAGCACCCGCGCGCCGGGCCGCTTCGGTCAACGCATTACGCTCGGCTTCACAGGCGTCGGTCGGCGCGCAGGCCAACACGCGCGGACGAAACAAGCCAAAGCGGCGGGCGCGTTTTAACAGCGGTTTTAACAACGCCGTCGCCGCGTCCACATCCGCGACGACGCCGGCCCGCAGCGGCGAAAGCAACCGTGCCCCGCGTTCCAGCAAAGGCATGTGCGTGGCAGTAAAGTCCACGGCCTCAACCGAACCTGTTTCCCGGCGCACCTGCACCACCGAGGGTTCATCGGCCAGCAAGCCGCAACCGTGCGCATACAGGCGCGTGTTGGCCGTGCCTAAATCCAGCGCAATGTCCGGATGCGCGAGAATTTTGCGCAGACGAGTACCAAACGATAATTGCATATAAAAACTTCCGGGCACTCTTAAATAATTGGGAGATTAAGCGGTAGGAGGCATTGTACGCGCTCGGCCCGATTTTTTCACTTGGCGGAGCGCAACATTTGAAAAAATGGCGCGGGCAACTTTTCGCTGGTCGTCACCAGCGCCTTGCCATCCAGCGTGTAGCTGATCGCCTCGCCCTGTTTTTCCAGCGGAATTTTGATCGTTTGAGGTTCGGCGTTGAACAAGGTTTCAAACTTGCCGCCCGTGCGCGCCAATTCCAGCGCGGTGAAATAGGTGCGAATGACAACGCGCTTGCCATCCGGCGAGGTGGCCGCGCCCGTGACCAACACCAATTGCGAAATCGCCAGCAGGGCCTTGCCCGTCGTGACCTTTTCCAGTGTCACCGTTTTCCCGGCTTGTAATGGCAGCGGAAAACGATAAACCGCACAGGGCGGCGTCATCTTTTTTGTCACGAGGTAGGGCCGCCCGCTTTGCGGATCGAGGAAGAGCGCCTCGGCGTCGTGTTTGCCGTCGGGATAGCGAAACGGAAACGCTTCGGCAACCTCGGTCTCGTCCATCAAAACACGTTTTGGCACGGCCCCAGCCAGGCTTGGTTCAGCCACGCGGTAAAGCGTCAGTTCACTGCGCGATAAACTGTTGTTGCCGCTGTCGGCGAGATACAAGGCCGGTTTACCGTCCGGGCCGGGGCCGCTTGCCAGGTCTTCCCAATCTACGTTTTTAGCTTCGGTCACGGTGAATTTCGCCAACAACTGCCCACGGCTGTTGACGGCGTAAAGGCGCGCCTGATCGCCGCTGTCGTTGTGCACCCACCATGCGCCGCGCAGCGTGCGGCTGGGCGTGAGGCCAGAGATTTCGGTTAATTGCGGATCGGTGATCGTGCCCAGGAGTTTGGCCGTTTCATAGCGCGCGCCGCCGATCAGGTCTTGCAAAGGCACGACCGGTGCGGGTTGCGTATCGGCTTTGGTCTTTGGGTCAGTGCTAAATGCACAACTGCCCAAAAGCGCAGCGTGCAACAACAGCAAAGCGAGCCAGCGAAAAGAAATTTGCTTCGACATCTTTGGGTATTTCTATATCGTTCGGCTGCGTGGCAGTAGCCGAAGGTGAGGGAGGGCAAGTTGCAAATGTAAGCCGATGGCGCTTGGTTGACGCCTGCCCTCCCTCACGGTCGGGCTACTGCCACTCAATTCAGTTTTGTCGCCGCCTCACGAAAGGCTTTCGGCGTCAGCCCGCTGGCCGCGCGAAAGACTTTGGTGAAGTGGCTTTGGCTAGTATAGCCGACGCGCGCGCCGATCTCGCCGATGCTCAAGTCAGTCTCGGCCAGCAAGCGCCGCGCGCGTTCCAGCCGCACCCCCGCCAGATAAGCGTGCGGTGTCGCGCCGGTGATCTTTTTGAACAGGCGCGCGAAATGAAACTCGCTCAAATAGGCCGCGCCCGCGATTTCGGCCAGACTGAGTTCGCGCCCGCAATTGTCGTGCATAAATTCAAGCGCGCGGCGCAACCGGCGATCCACGATGCCGACGCGCGACAATTCGATTTCATCCGAACGCTGCACGTTGATGTGCCGGCGCAGCAGGTGGACGCTGAGTTGCTGTATGCCCGACGCGATCATCTCGCGCCAGCCCGCCGCGCCGCTTTCCATCTCGTTGATGATAGCGTCCAGTGTCGCACGCAAGCGGATGTCGCTGACCGGTTGCCCAGCGTGGCGAAAGAGCAATTGCGCCGCCGTGCGCAGCAAGCGCAACCGCGTCGCCGTTTCGATCAGCAGTTGCGGCGCAAGGCGCACGAGCAGCGCTTCGCCGCGTGATGGTTCAAGCCGACAGGCGGTGTGCGGATTGAACAGCCGCAGCGACGCTGACGCGGGAACGTAAACAAGCAGAAAGTCCGGTTGCGCGGGCAATTCACTGGCGCGCCGCGACGGCGCGCGGCGTTCGAGCGAGAAGTTTGATTCGATGACGAGGGCGGATTTCATGTGCTGGTTCGGGCGGCGATGATGCCGGTTGCGCTGAATTTTCGCAATGCGGGCTTTGTGCTATAAGCTGCTTGAACAGACATCAGACCACAGACATCAGACCACAGACCTTTGGCGCACAACATCTCGCCACACAGGTCGCTGGTTTGAACTTCGAGGCCTGAAGTCTGAAGTCTGAAGTCTGAAGTCTGAAGTCTGAAGTCTGAGGTCTGACAATGATTGTTCCACTCAACGAATACGACTTTCTCAAACGCGCGCTGGCTGTGTATGGCGATTGCGAAGCCATCGTGTCGGGCGACTTGCGGCTGACTTATAAACAATTCGGCGCGCGCGTGAACCGCTGGGCCAACTGGATGCGTTCAATGGGTGTGCAACCGGGCGACCGCGTGGCGATCATTTCGCAAAACAGCCACCGCTTGCTAGACGGCTTTTTCGGCGCGCCGCTGATTGGCGCGGTCTATATGCCGATCAACTTCCGCCTGGTCGCCAGCGATTTTGAATACATCCTCAACCACGCTGAGGCCAAGCTCGTGATTGTCGAAGATGGACTCACCGACGCCGTGGACGGTATTCGTCCGCAATTGAAAAGCATTGAGCGGTTCATTGTGTGTAGCGACGAAGCGGGTCAAGCACGCGAAGGTTGGGAAGACTATGAAACCTTGCTGGCCGCAGCATCCGCAGATGCGCCTGTGCCCGCAACCGTAGACGAAAACGACACGGCTTGCATTCTCTACACCTCCGGCACGACGGGGCGGCCTAAAGGCGTGATGCTGACGCATCGCAACCTGTATCTGAACGCCATGAATTCCGTCATCGAATTTGGCCTGACCCACGACGATGTGTATCTGCACACGCTGGCGCAGTTCCATTGCAACGGCTGGGGACTGCCTTATGCCGTGACGGGCGTCGGCGCGAAACACGTCATCGTCAAAAAGTACGAACCGGCTAGCTTCTTTGAATTGGTGACGAAAGAGCGGATGACCTTTGCCTGTATGCCGCCGACGATGATTAACATGGCGCTGAACCATCCGCTGACCGACGAACAGCGTGCCGTCCTGCCCCGCGCGGGCGTCCGCGTCGCCACCGCCGGTTCTGCCCCGCCCCGCGCCCTGATCGAAGGCATGCAGGAGCGCCTCGGCTGGCAGGTGATTCAGATTTACGGCCTGACTGAAACCTCGCCCTTTCTCACTGTCTCCAAAGTCAAACCGCACATGCGCGACTGGCCCGCCGAAGAGAAGTACCGCGTGCAAACGCGCACCGGCTACGAGATGCTGGGCGTCGAGGTTCGTGTCGTAGACGACAACGGCCAAGACATTCCCGCCAATGGCCAGGCCGTCGGCGAAATCATCGCGCGCAGCAACGTCGTGATGGCCGGGTACTGGCGGCAACCCGAAGCGACCGAGGCCGTCATCGTAGACGGCTGGTTCCACACCGGCGACATGGCAACCATTGACAACGAAGGTATGGTCGAGATCGTAGACCGCAAGAAAGACCTCATCATTTCAGGCGGCGAAAACGTCTCTTCGATTGAAGTCGAAGGCATGCTTTACAAACACCCTGCCGTCCTCGAAGCGGCTTGCATCGGTATCCCCCACGAACAATGGGGCGAAACCATCGCCGCCCTCATCGTGTTGAAGCCGGACGTGACCGCCACCGAAGCCGAGATCATCGCCTTCTGCCGCGCCAACATGGCCCATTTCAAATGCCCGCGCGCCGTGAGTTTCGTGGACGCGCTGCCGCGCACGGCGACGGGCAAGATTCAAAAGAATCAGTTGCGGGAGAAGTATTGGCAGGGGCGCGGGAAGCGCGTGGGTTGAAGTAGAATGAAAGTCAGAGACATCATCAAATGGCTTGAAGACGAGGGCTGGTATTTGGCGCGCACCAAAGGCAGCCATCGTCAATTCAAACATCCGACCAAGCCTGGCACGGTAACTGTCGCAGGCAAGCCCGGTGTAGACGTTCCGCTGGGCACGCTGAACAGCATTTTGAAACAGGCGGGGTTGAAGGATAGCGAGGAGTAATTATGCGGTACGCCGTAATTGTTGAAGAAGGGCCAACCAGCTTTGGCGCGTACGTGCCTGACTTGCCTGGCTGTGTAGCAGTAGGGGAATCACGGGCAGAGGTTGTGCAGTTGATTCAGGAAGCCATCGAATTTCACTTGGAAGGGATGCGCGAAGACGGACAACCAATCCCGACTCCAGCCTATAGCACTGAATACATCGAAGTGCAGGCGGCTTGATGCAAGATATTTATTAGCAGAGAAGCCAAAAGCGCACAGCGATGGCAAAGCAGCAGTTGGGCACCTGTGCCAGTTACAATTTATGTCAGCTTGAATGAAAGGCGAAAAGGAAAGAAATGGCTCAAGTCCTGGTTCAGGTCATTACGTCGTCCAAAGAATCGCTACGAGAGAAAATCATCAATGACACAAAGCTGGGTGAATATGGACTCGAAGTAGTCTCGAAGAAAAACCCTCGGCGAGCATCGGGATGGACGAAACTGCATAGTATCAATGGCGGACATGGAGCGATCAATGTGCAATGGCTCGATGACGCAGCAGTGCTCTTATGCCGTGTAGTAACCAAAGGAAAAGGAAAACCTGACCTAATTATCGGTAACTTCATCTGGTACTTGTTAGGCCGGTATCCGCGAGTCATAGAATCAATCCATATTATTCCGCGATGAACGCAACCAAACGGCACGGCAATGGCTTGAAACAAAAGCCTGTAACGAAAACGAGTTCGCTTTTCCTTGCGAGGCGTCACCATGTCCAAACCAATCTATGACGCCATCGTCGTCGGCTCTGGCGCAGGCGGCGCAACGGCGGCCTACGTGCTGGTCAAGCGCGGCCTGAACGTCCTGTTGCTCGAAGCCGGGCGCATGCTCGACCAAGCCAAAGACTTCAACACGCACACCTGGCCCTATGAACTCAAGTTTCGCGGGCGCGGCAACCCGGGCGAGTATGACGGCCTGTGGAAGATCAACGAATACACCGCGCATCTTTACACCAATCCGCGCAAGGACAAGTACGCCGCTGACCCTGAGTTTCATTGGACGCGGCTGCGCGCGGTGGGCGGGCGCACCAACACCTGGGGCCGCTCGTGCTACCGGCATGGGCCAATGGATTTCAAGACGAAAACCATGCAGGGCTTTGGCGAAGACTGGCCGATCAGTTATGAAGACCTGGCGCCGTATTACGACAAGGCCGAGCGGCTCGTGGGCATTTCGGGGCAGAAAGAAAATTACCTCAACATGCCGGATGGCGTATACGCCGCGCCCGCGCACAAACCGCGTTGCACCGAGTTCCACATCAAAAAGAGTGCCGCCAAGCTTGGCGTACCAGTCGTGCTGGAACGGACGGCGGTGCTGAGCGCGCCTTACGACGGACGTCCGGGTTGTCATTATTGCGGCGCGTGCGGCAATGGCTGCGACGTGCGGGCGCGCTTTTCCAGCCTGGATGTCATCATTCCGAAGCTGCAAGCCAAACGGAATTTCACGCTGCGCACGCACGCCGTCGCGCATCAGGTCTTGGTGGACAACAACGGACGGGCACGCGGCGTTTCGGTTTTTGACGCGCGCACCAAGCGACATTACGAAGTCGCCGCCAAAGCCGTCGTGCTCGCGGCCAGCACGGTCGAATCGGGGCGCATCCTGCTCAATTCAACCTCGCGCTTTCATCCGCGCGGGCTGGGCAATTCATCGGGGCTGGTCGGCCATTACTTGATGGACAGTGTCAAATCGGGCGGGCTGGGCGGCCTCGTGCCCGTGCTGAAAAATCGCGAGCGTGTCAATGAAGACGGCGCGGGCGGCACGCACATCACGATTCCGCGCTTCAATTACAACCGCAAACAGGATTTTCACGGCGGCTACTTCATCTTGACCGGCAGCGGCTTTGACCGGCGTCCGGCGCGCGCGGGCGTGCCAGGCTTCGGGTCAGCGTTGAAAGGGCAAATCCGCGAGGAATACGGCAGCTTGATCACGCTGCGCGGCTATGGCGAACGGCTGCCCGCTTACGACAACTATTTTGAGCTTGATCCCGACAACGTTGACGCTTACGGCATCCCGCAAGTGCGCTTCCACGCGGGCGAAAAGGAAAACGACCGCCGGATGATGGAAGACATGTTCGGCTGGATGGAACAAATCATGCGCGCCGCCGGGGCCGAGGTTTTGCCGTATCGCAAGTACCTGGAACCGCTGGGCGACGCGACGCACGAGTGCGGCACGGCGCGCATGGGTAATGATCCCAAGACCAGCGTGCTGAATCAGTACTGCCAGTCGCACGAAGTCAAAAACCTGTTCGTCACCGATGGCAGTTGTTTCGTCTCGCTGCCCGGCACGCACGGCATCACGACCTGGATTATGGCGCTGGCGTGGCGGGCGTCAGATTATTTGGCGGAACAGATGAAACGCGGCGAACTCGGATAAGGGGGAAAATGAGCGCACTAATTTCCGTAGACAATTTGCGCAAAAGCTTCGGCGACCACGCAGCGCTGGGCGGGGTGAGTTTCTCCGTCGAGACTTCTGAATTGACCGCGATCATCGGCCCGTCGGGTTGCGGCAAATCTACGTTGTTGCGCTGCCTGAACGGGCTGGAACTCTTTGACAGCGGCAGCGTCAGCATCGGCCAGCATCAACTGGCCTGGCAGGCGGGCCAGCCGCCGCGCGATTTGCACGCGCAGTTGCGCCATTTGCGCGAAGAGGTCGGGATGGTTTTTCAAAGCTTCAACCTCTTCCCGCATCTGACCGTCTTGGAAAACGCCACGCTCGCGCCGGTCGTGGTCAAAAAGGTCGCGCGCGACAAAGCCGAAAAGACTGCGCGTGAGTTGCTAGCCAAAGTCGGCCTGAGCGACCGCGTGGATTACTACCCGGCGCAACTTTCCGGCGGCCAGCAGCAACGCGCCGCCATCGCCCGTGCGTTGGCGATGGAACCGAAGGTCATGCTGTATGACGAGCCGACCTCAGCGCTCGATCCCAGCCTGGTGGACGAAGTGTTGAACATTATGCGCAAGCTCGATGACGAGGGGATGACGCAGATTGTAGTGACTCACGAGATGCGTTTTGCGCGCGATGTGGCCGACAAGATTCTCTTTCTGCATGCGGGCGAGTTGGTGGAATCCGGCGCGCCTGAAACGATCTTTACCGCGCCGCGTGATGAACGCACGCGCACCTTCCTGCAACGGTTTTTGTGATGAAAAGTGTGGGGATGATTTTGCGGCTTTGCCGCCTGATGTGCGGAGGGGCTGTGCCCATCCGGCAGGCGTACATTTTCACTGGGGCTATGCCCCAGGCGATTAGGGGCATAGCCCCAGCCTTTTTTTCAAGCCGTTCGCGGAAGGTCCGAGACCTTCCGCACATCGGGCGGCAAAGCCGCGAAACAATCCTGGTTCGGCTGGCGCTAAGTTTGCTCTGTCTTTTGCTCGCACCAATGATTTACGCACAGCAACCGCTGCGCTGGGGCGGCGATGCCGAAGGTGGCGCGCCTTATCTGCTGCCCAATCCGAAAAATCCGCGTGAGATCATTGGCTTTGAGATTGATCTGATGAACGCGCTAGCCGCACAACTCAACCGCCGTTCCGTCTTCGTGCAAAACCAGTGGGATGGGTTGATTCCGGGCTTGCAACGCGGCAACTACGAACTGGTCGTCAATGGACTGGAAATCACCGACGACCGCAAACAGCAAGTCAATTTCTCGCTGCCCTATTACGTCTGCGGCGAACAACTCAGCGTGCGCGTTGAAGAAACCGGCATTCATTCGCTGGTAGATTTGAAAGGCAAAGTCGTCGGCACGCTCAAGGCCTCGCTGGCGCAACGCATTCTCGAACAGGCGGCCGGGATTGAGGTGCGCAGCTACGAAAACCAGAACAACCCTTATGACGATCTGGCGATTGGGCGCTTGCAAGCGGTGCTGATGGATGCGCCGATTGCGGTCTATTACAGCAAGCCGAATCCGAAGCTGAAAATCGTCGGCGAAAGCATTGGCCGGATGGAATACGGCATCGCGCTGCGCAAACACGATGCGGCGCTGTTGCAACAGGTCAACGATGCATTGCTGGCGTTGATTGCAACGGGCGAGTTGCGGCGCATTTATGACAAGTGGGGCATCTGGAACAAAGAGACGGGCGAGCAGTTTGAAAAACTCGTACCCGGCAGCCAAGCCCAAGCCGCGCCGAGCGCGACGCCGGGCGCGGCGATGAAAGACTTCACCGAGAACATCACCAAGCAGGTGACGTGGCGCGAACGGTTGCAACGCTGGCGCATTTATCTGCCGCCGCTGTTGTTGCAGGGCGCGCCGATGACACTGCTAATTTCGTTGCTCTCGATGGCGTTGGCGGTCGCGCTGGGCTTGGCCGTCGCGTTGTTGAATCTTTATGCGCCGCTGCCCTTGCAATGGCTGGCGCGCGCCTACGTCGAAGTGATGCGCGGGACGCCGCTACTGATTCAGTTGTATCTGATCTTTTACGGCCTACCGAATATAGGCATACGCTTTTCGCCGCTGGTCGCGGCAGTGCTGGGCTTGGGCCTGAATTACGCGGCATACGAAGCCGAGAACTATCGCGCGGGGATTCAGGCGATTCCGCGTGGGCAGATGGAAGCGGCGTTGTCGCTGGGCCTAACGCGCTGGCAGGCATTGCGGCATGTGATCGTGCCGCAGGCGCTGCGCTTGGTGATTCCACCTGTGACCAACGATTTCATCGCGCTGTTCAAAGATTCGTCCATCGTCTCGGTCATCACGATGGTCGAGTTGACGAAGGTTTATGGACAATTGGCGGCGACTTACTACGATTATATCGGCGTGGGTTTGCTGACGGCGGCAATTTACTTTTTGATGGGGCTGCCGTTTGTGCGATTGGCGCGTTGGGCTGAAGCGAAGCTGGCGACGGATAAGCGCGCCGGAACAGTACCGCGCGCGTGAGCAAGCGGCTTTGGGCAATTTACTACGAATAGACGCAATGTGACGGCTTCGCTTGCTCACGCGCGCGGTACTGTCTCAATGCAAGGAGTTATCAGATGAATCGGCGAGACATTCTAAAAACAGGCGTGGCTGCGAGCGTTTTGGGCGCGGCCGATTTGAGGGCAACCACGATGGCGGAAAGCAATCACTACTACGAACTGCGCACCTATCAATTGCGCAACGATCAGCAACCGGCACGGCTCAACGAATTTTTCCAGCAGCAGTTCGTGCCGATGGCGAAGCGGCAGGGCATCGGGCCGTATGGTTTTTTCAACGTGATCTCCGGGCAATACTCGCCCAGCCTGATCGTCGTGATTGACTACAAATCGCTGGCCGAAGTGCAGGCGGCGCAGGAGCGCGTCGCTGGCGACAAAGAATTTGTCAAAGCGTGGCAGGCATTCGATGCGGCAGGCGAACCGCCTTACGTGCGCTATGAAAAAGAATTGCTGAAGGCCTTCGACAAGCATCCGCAGATGGAATTGCCGGTAACTGACGAGAAGCGGGCGGCGCGCGTGTTTGAGTTGCGCACTTATGAATCGAAGAACGCCTTCAGCCTGCGCAACAAGGTCGAGATGTTCAATCAGGAAGAGATCAACATCTTTCGCGCGTGCGGTTTTGCGCCGGTGTTTTTTGGCGAGGCGGTGTTTGCCGACCGGATGCCGAAGCTGACGTACATGGTGGGCTTCGACAATATGGCCGCGCGCGAAAAAGCTTGGGATACCTTTCGCGCGAACGCCGATTGGGCGCGCATTCGCACCAAACCGGGTTGGACGGATGCCGAGGCGGTGACCAATAGCCACGCGTCGTTTATTCGCCCGACCAACTATTCGCAGGTTCGCTGAAGCAGGGTTGAGCAAGTTTTGCCGCTGATGTTAAGGTTGTTGGCCAAGGCATGAAAAGGAGCTTGATCGCTTATGACAACACTAAATATCTCGCTACCAGACAACCTGAAAATTTTCATTGACAGCCGTTTGGCCGAAGGCGGTTACGACACCGTCAGCGACTATTTCCATGAGTTGGTAGAGCAAGACCAAGCGCGCAAAGAACAGAAACGGCTCGAAGCCGTCTTGGTGGAGCGGTTGCAAGGCGAGGATTGGGAAGAACTCTCGCCCGCCGACTGGGTCAATCTTCGGCAAGAGTTAAAAGAGCGGCTAGCTGTTGCAGAAAGGGGCTAGCTGCTGACCATCCTGCGCCGCCGCATCTTCGTGAATGAACTGCTCGACATCGCCGAACGGCTTGGCCGCAAAGACCCGCAGGCCGGGCAGGACTTCATTGACGCCTGCGAGGACACCTTTACTCAGCTCGCCGCGATGCCCCGGCTGGGCAGCCCACGCGAGTTTGACCACCCCCATCTGCGCAATGTGCGCATGTGGCGGGTCAAAGGCTACGAAAAATATCTGGTCTTCTATCAAGCCACGCGCACTTCGCTCAAGCTGCTGCACATCGTGCACGGGGCGCGTGATTACAAAACCCTGTTTGAACATGAATGATTCCACGCCGCTCGCTACCCTCAAGCAACGTAATGGAAAACGAAACCGACAACCTGAACCACGCCGCACAACTCCTGGGCGTGGATGCCGGCTGGCTGCAACCCTTCGACGTGACCGACCCGTTCAATGACGATTTGCGGCTGGCGGGCGCGTTGTGCCGCAAGCCGGATCAGCGGTATGGTGCGCTGGTCTTGCTGGAAATTGGCGGCGCTAGCGTGCCGCAAGTGATCCACGCGACGCCGAAGCTGCATTATCCGTTTGATCGCGCGGGCAAGTTCCGCTTTCCGCCGATTCGCCGGATTCACCTTTACGAAAAGCTGGACGGGACGAATGTGCTGGCGTACCGCTATCGGGATGGCGACGGCGCGGCGCGGTTGACCTACAAGCTGCGGCTGTCGCCAGTGTTGCGCAACAGCAAGTGGGGCGATTTTTTGGATTTGTGGCAAGAGCTGTTGCAGCGCCATCCGGCCATCGCGCGGTTGGCCGAAGTGAACGATTGCCAGATGAGCTTTGAGCTATACGGCGCGCGCAATGCGCACTTGATCGCCTACGAAATCGAGTTGGCCGTGGCGGCGCTGTTTGGCGTGCGGCAAATTGGCAATGACGCTGGCAGCGTCGTGCCGCCGCATCAATTGGAATTGCTGGGCGTGCCGGGCGCGGCGTTGCTGGGCGAAATGATCGCGGGCGAAGACCCGGTCGAAAAGTACAACCGCATCCGCGAGGAAATGGAGCGTGGCAACCACGCGACCGATGACGACAAGCTGACCGGCACCGAGGGCCTGGTCTGGTATGTCGAAGAGCCAAGCGGCGCGCTGACCCTGTTCAAATGCAAGCCCGAATCGGTCGAGGCGATTCATTGGGCGCTGGGCATCAACAAACAAGCCGTGCTGGCAACCTGCTGGAATCTGTTGGAGACGCAAGACGAGTTGAGCTACGACGCGCTGTTGCCGCTGTTGCTGGAAGAGTACGGCGCCGAGGAGATCGAAAACTTCCGCCCGCATGTGGAAGATTGCTTGCGGCAGGTGCGCGAGACGCTGGCCTATCGTGAACGCGTGCTGGCGGCCTATCGCGCGTTGGGGCTATCGGTGACGGAACACAAGGCCGAAGTGATGCGCGCGTTGTCGGCGCAATTTCCGCGCGGCGAGATGAAGAAGGTGTACAGCATCGTGGCGCGTTACGGCGCTTGATGGAAAACACAGACCGTTCAATTCCCTTCCTTCACGAACTCCACCGCAATCGGCTCTCCATCAAACCCAAACCGCGCATCGGTTGAAAAGCGATAGGTCACGCTCACGCGTGGCGCGGGTTTGAGCGGCCCGCAGGTCAGCGTCTGGCCGACCTCTTGCGAATAGGTGACGAACTGCACGCGCTCCGGCGTGGTCGTGTGTAATTCAAAGGTGCGCCGCTCGCCTTTGACCGTCAACGTCATGCCTTTGTCCGTGCAATCCACGCGGGTCAGCACGCCATCGGCTTTCTCGCCTTCAAAGCGGCGGCGCGGCGCGGGCTTCACTTCGACGGTCTTGCTGGCAGGCAGCGAAACGCCTTCCTGTTGCGCGGGGTAGCGGGCGCGCATCTCGGCCATGCGATTGACGGCGTCGAGCATGGATTGCGCCTGCGCGCGCAACTGCGGTTCGGCGGCGCTTTTGGCAAGCGGTTCCAGCACGCGGCGCGCCTCGTCGTATTTTTCCTGCCGCAGATAAACCTGCCCTAGCAGCGAGCCGAGTTCATCGCGCCCCGGCGTCAATTGCTGCGCACGTTTGAGCAACGTGACGGCTTCGTTCAGTTCTTCGTTGGTGATCAGATTGACGAAGGCGAGCAGGCGGTAGGCGTCGGCAAACGCTGGCGCGAGCGCGATGGTTTTGCGCAACTGTTCGCGCATCAGCTTGCCGGTGGCTTCGGGCACATCCTGAATCACGCGGGCGCTGCCTGACAGTTCATCCAGCAAGACCTGCGCGTAGTAATACGGCACTAGATAGTTTTGCGTGTTCAATGCGACGGCGCGTTGCAAATGCTGTTTGGCTTCGGCGAACTTTTGCCCGCGCACTTTCGCCAGGCCCAGCGCGGCGTGCGCGACGGCCAGCTTGGGATCGAGTTCGATGGCCTTGGCCAGATAGGTTTCGCACTCGGTGCGATTTGAATGCAGCAGCAAGTCGCCGAGGTAATACTGCACTTCGGCCTCGCTGAGCGGCGCGCTTTGCAGTGCGGCGTCAAATTCGACTTTGGCCTGCGCAGTGTATTGCTGAATCGGGTAACTGTTGCGGCTGATGTATTCGCGCAGTTCTTTTTCCAGCACGGCGTAATCGGTTTGAAAGGCCGTCTGGAAAGACTCGCCAATGGCCTTGCCGTCTGCGAGCATGCCCAGATATTGAATGAATTGCGGCTGGCGTTTGCCGCTATTGCCGAGCAGCAGGTAATGCACCAGCGCCCATGACTCGGCATAAAACACGCCTTTTTTGTCGCGTTCGTTGTATTCGGGCGCACCGTGATCCACGGCGAACAGGCGCGCCAGCGGCAGGAAGCGGTTTTCGCGCAGCAGAAAAACATGCGGCGCCAGCGGTTTGCCCAGCGTGACTTTCTTATCGCCATCGCTGATTTCAAAGGTGCTGTAATACTCGGCCAGCCCTTCGTTAAACCAGGCGGGCGGGCGGAAGGCGTTGTCGTTGAGCAGCGCATGCACATATTCGTGAAAGATGACGCGGTAAGGATCGCCGCTGTTCAGTTCCGTCGTCAGCGTGATGTAGTTGACGTCCTGGCCGGATTGAAAGTAACCCGCAACCTCACTGACGCCGCCCTGATAGACCGGCATAAACGGCTGATAGGCCGCGCGATTCTTGAAAATGACGACGCGCATCGGCACCGGCGAATTGACGTTGGCCTTGGGGAACAGTTTGGAGAAAACCTCGCGGAACTGTTCGAGCCGCGTGCCGACGCGGCGGATGTCTTTTTCGTTGGCGTTGCCGAGCAGCAGGAAGTTTTTGGACTGCACGCTCACCCACGGTTCTTTGGGAGCGGCGCTGGCAGACGGTTTGAACCATAGGAGCAGGCTGAACAAAATAACGGCGATGGCGAGCAGTGCGAAACGTTTCATTGCGAGACCTCCGATGTTGAAGTCAGTGATGCGACTTTGCCGAGCGGGTTGACCGCGAAAATATAGAAGCGCAAACGCAAAGGGTCAATTCGGGTGCGCACGCCGCTGCCTTTGGCCTATAATGCCAGCCGTCGCCCGCCTCATCCCCTATGCACTGCGAGGCTCACCGAGGTTCACCAGATGGCAAGCGAAGCAGCAGTAACCCGCACAATCCGGCTCCGCGATTATCGCTATTCGGGCGAAGTGCTTTCGCTCATGCTGACCTTCGTCGTGCTGCTGGCGCTTTACACCGCGCTGACGTTCTTCTTTCCGACGACATGGTCGGCCACAGTCAAGGCGCTGACAGTCACAGTGGCCGGTCTGGCGGTGTATGTCACGACGGTCAAGCTGCAACAAAAGGCAGCCTTTGGCACGCTGGTGCGCGTCAGTTCGCGGCAATTCTCCGAACTCTATGACATCGCCACCGTCGCGGCAGAGCGGTTGTCCGCGCCCTATGTACCGGTCTATGTCAAGCGTTCGTCCGAGATGAACATTTACACGCTGGGCCTGTGGCAGCAACCGTTGATCGTGCTGACCTCTTCGTTGGTGGATCAAATGCCGCCCGATGCCCTGCAATTTTTTATCGGGCGCGAGATCGGCCACGTGCAGGGCGGCCACACCTGGCTGCGCACATTGCTCAAACCGCTGGGTGCCGACATCCCCGTCATCGGCAAACTTTTCAACAGCGTCATCTTTGGCGATTGGATGAACCGCACCGAATTTACCGCCGACCGCGCGGGCTTTATCGCCTGCCGTTCGTTGACGACTTCGATCACGACGATGCTGAAATTCGGCGTCGGCATTCGCCTCTATGAAAAGCTGGACATCCGCGAATTCCTCGAACAGATCAACGAAGTCCGCAACGTCAGCGGCCATCTGACCGAGATCATGGCCGAACAGCCCTATCTGACCCAACGCATCCGCTCGCTGGTCAAGTTCGCCTTGTCCGAACGCGTGCGCCATCTGGTGCCCGAAAAGCAGGCGCACACCGGCATCCTGAAAGATTTGCCAACCGCCTTTATCAACACGGCCCGGTTGAAAGAAGTCCAGGATGCCGCCGCCGAGAATGCCCAGCAACTGGTTGAGTTTGACACCAAAGACATCCCCTTGTCTGAACGTTCAACCATCACCGATTTCGACACACTCGACACACAAGATAATCCTGACGATAACGGCCTGGATGCGCGCTTGCTGCTAATTCCGCAAGGCAGCGACACGCCGCATCTGTTGCGCCGCCGCCTGACGCGCATCGGGCGCAACAACGACAACGACATCGTGATTCAGAGCGACCGCGTCAGCCGTTACCATACTGAAATCCTGCGGCAAGACCGCGCCTTCGTCATCGTGGACAAAAACAGCCGCAACGGCGTCTGGATCAACGGCAACAAAATCACGGCGAATGTGCCAACGCCAATTCAATCGGGCGACGCCCTCCGCATCGGACGCCACGAATTCACTTTCAAGATCAAAGAACCTGCGCATGAGCATTCCGAACGCACAACCAGCCTCACACAAGCCATCTGAACCCAACGTTGACGAAGCTCGCCTCGCCCGCATCACCGCGCTGGCCGAAGCGAGCCTGACGGCCAACCGCGATTTCTTCGCCCAGCACAGCGCCGCCGTCGCACGCGCCGCCGCAATGATCTGCGCCGCCATGCGCGCAGGCGGCAAACTGCTGATCTTCGGCAACGGCGGTTCGGCAGCCGACGCGCAACACATCGCAGCAGAACTCGCATTCAGAATGGGCCGCGAACGTGCCGCCCTGCCTGCACTAGCACTAACCACCGACAGTTCCTTGCTCACGGCCATCAGCAACGACCGGGCGTTTGATTACGTGTTTGCGCGGCAATTGCAGGCGCTGGGCCGCTCTGGTGATGTAGCCCTGGCGATCACGACCAGCGGCAATTCGCCCAACATCGTCGAAGCTTTGAAAGAAGCCCGCGCACTTGGTATTACCACGATTGGCTTGCTCGGGAACACAGGGGGGCAAGCAGCGTCATTAGTAGACTTGGCGCTGATCGTGCCGCACCACGAGACACCACGCATTCAAGAAGTACACATTACGATCAGCCACATTATTTGTGATTTAATCGAGGATGAATTGTGCCCTTAATAAAACAAACCAAGGAGCCTCAGATGAAGAACCTATGCCTATGCCTGATAGTGACTGGTTTATGTCATTTCAATTCAGTCGCCACCTTTGCCCAACAACCAGCACCGCCGCCACCTAAACCCAATTCAACTTTGAAGCCTGTCTGGCAAGAACTGGTAGTGCCAGCGGGCAACTTCAAAATCGAATTCCCTGACAAACCGGTCGAGCAAACGCAAACCGTCAAGACCGCAACCGGTAATTACCCGCTGCATATTTTCCTATGTGAAAGTGGCGGAACGGCGTACCTGGCAAGTTACGTTGACTTCTCCATCTTGATTGACTCACCCGCTTCCATTAAAACCGCGCTCGACAATGGGCGTGATTCAATGCTGGCACGAAAAGATGCAAGCCTGATCAGCGAAAAAGAAATCACTTATGGCTTATATCCAGGACGTGAGATCAAAGCCAAGCTGGGTAATTTCACTGCGCAAACATACCTCTATCTGGTCAAGCAACGCCTTTACAATCTCTCCGCTTTTACACCAGTCGAATTGGCCGACAGCAAGGAGCTTGGCAACGCGGTGCAACGCTTTCTAGGCTCGTTCAGGTTGCTGGAAGTCCCCAAGCTCCCCGAAAACGTCGCCTCCATTTCTGCCGCGCTGGATAACATACAAGCACCACCGCCAGATTTCTTTGCACGTCCGGCAGTGTGGCAGGAATTAGCCAGTCCGGAATTCGGTTTCAAAATCACCATTCCGAGTGCCCCATTCAGACAAACGGTGGCGCTTGGCCCTAATCCGACAGATATTAAAGTCAACCTCTGGCTCGCTAAAGGCGATGACTTGTTTTGCACAGTGGTTCATCAGGGGCTGGTGAATCCGCCTAAGGATGAGCGCGCGGCTGAATTGATGCTGAATAGCGTTGTCAGCGGGATGATCGAGACTGACCAAATTCAAATTGTCAGCCAAACTCCGCGCTCGCTGGACGGACATCCTGGTCGTGAACTCAAACTGCAAATGGGTAACACCGGGACAGGTAGAGGCAGAGCCTACATTGTCGGGAAAAATGTCTATGCCTTTCTGGCAATTTCGCTTGGTGAAAAGCCCAACGACCAAGCAGTGGCGCGTGTGCTCGACTCTTTCAAGCTCTCACAAAAAAACATGGAGCCAGCGGAACCGCCGCCGCCGCCGCCGATGCCGAAATTGCGTGAGGAACTTATCCCGCAGGATGCCGTCAAAGTCTCCAACGGGATATTGCAAGGCGCACTGGCAACCAAAAAAGTGCAGCCGGAATATCCGCCGATTGCCAAAGCCGCCCGTGCCGATGGGCCTGTCGCCATTCAAGTCGCCTTATCCGAAACCGGCGAATTACTCGACGCGGTTGTGCTGGACGGACACCCCTTGTTGCGCGAAGCGGCGCTGGCGGCGGCGCGGCAATGGCAATTCAACGCGCATCAGGTGAATGGGAAGGCGGTGAAGGCGGTGGGCATTCTGGTGTTCAACTTTACGCTGCAATAGTGATGGCGAAGAAAACCTTACTACGAATCAAACGAATGCTGAGCCTGGCGATGATCGGCTTCGCTATCACTGGTGCGGCTTGTTCTGATTCGCAACCCATCCTCGAACTCTCACCTAATGAAAACCCAGCAGGATTGAAAGATAAAGCAACTCCTCCACCAACCAATATCCCAGAGATTTCTTCCCTTCCACCAAGCGCTCGGCCAATCACAGTTTCAGATGGCGTAATTCTTGGTATGGCAATCCGGAAAGTACAACCTGTTTATCCATTGGAAGCGCAGGCAAAAGGCATCACCGGCGAGATCAAAATCCGTGTGAACATTGATCAGGATGGAAACGTGGGAGAAGCCATTGCCCTCAATGGGCACCCGCTTTTACAAACAGCCGCACTGGCGGCAGTCAACCAATGGCGTTGGCGCCCCACTATGATTGATACCGACAGGCCAATTTACGTTCAAGGAATTTTGACCTTTCACTTTCCACCACACTCATAACTCGCTAACGACAATGTCTATCTACTCAATACAACCTACTGACTTTTCCAGCATCACCAACTACCCACTCGCCTCACGCCCCAGCAAAGTCACTGTGCGCGATTTCGCCCGCCCTTTGAACGACGAAGAAGCAAAGGGCGCAGCGGCTCTGCTCGACTCCCTACCCCACATCCTTGCCGCCGACACGCTGCGCGCCCTCGCCCAACACATCATCCAAGCCAAAGCAAAAAAGCGCGCTTGCATTTGGGGCCTCGGCGGCCACGTCATCAAAACCGGTCTCGCGCCGATCCTGATTGACCTGATGCGGCGCGGGTTTATCACCGGGCTGGCGATGAACGGCTCCGGCGTGATCCACGATTTCGAGATTGCGGTGGCCGGTTGGACTTCCGAGGACGTAGACAGCGCGCTCGGCGACGGCCAGTTCGGCATGGCCGAAGAGACGGGGCGAATGCTGAACGAAGCCGTCAAACGCGGCGTCGCCGATGGCCTCGGCTTTGGCGAGAGCGTGGGGCGGATGTTGAACGAAGTGCAGCCGCCCTACGCCGAATACTCGTTGCTGCACGCGGCCTATCAACTGCGCGTGCCCGTCACAGTGCACGTGACGCTGGGCACGGACATCATCCACTTGCATCCGCACGCTGATGGCGCGGCGCTGGGCGCGGCGTCGTATCAGGACTTCAAACTCTTCGCCGCGCTCGTCAAAGACCTCGATGGCGGCGGCGTTTACCTCAATGTCGGCTCGGCGGTCACGCTGCCCGAAGTCTTTCTGAAAGCTGTCACGATCGTGCGCAACCTGGGCCATTCATTGCAGGATTTCACCACGGCCAATCTGGACTTCATCCAGCATTACCGTCCGCTGACCAACGTCGTGCGAAGGCCCGTGGCGAATGGCGCGGGGCGCGGCTACAGCCTGACCGGCCATCACGAATTGACGATCCCACTGTTGGCGGCGACAATCCTTTCGCAAAGTAGTCAGTAGTCAGTAGTCAGTAGTCAGCAGATTTTGCTGAGAACTGACTACTGACTACCGACTACCGACTACCGACTACTGACTACCGACTACTCTTCCCTATGATCGAACTAGCAATCCAAGCGGCCCGCGAAGCCGGAGCCATTCTGCAAGACTACGCCGAGCGCGGCTTTGAGATTACGCACAAGGGCCGCATCAATCTCGTCACCGAAGCCGACCTCGCTAGCGAGCGGCATATCAAACAGCTCATCGCCGCGCACTTCCCGACGCATCGCATCATCGCGGAGGAAAGTTGGGAGGGCGAACACGACGTAACCGACGACAATTATTCGTGGCTGATTGATCCGCTGGATGGCACGACGAATTTCTCGCACGGCTTTCCTTGCTACGCGGTTTCCATTGGCGTCGAACGCAAAGGCGAATCGGTCGTGGGCGTCATTTACGATCCGTCACGCGATGAGATGTTTGCCGCCGAACGGGGCGCGGGCGCGACGCTGAATGGCAAGCCGATCCGTGTCTCTGACATTACCCAACTTGAAAAGGCGCTGACCGTATCCGGCTTCCCCTACGACGTGCGCGAACGCATGCACGAATACCTGCCTGCCTGGCGCGAATTCCTGAATCATTCGCAAGCCGTGCGCCGTTTGGGCGCGGCAGCAATTGACATGGCTTGCGTCGCTTGCGGGCGCATGGACGGATTCTGGGAGCACGGGCTGCGCGCCTGGGACGTGGCGGCGGGCTGGGTGATTATCGAAGAAGCAGGCGGGTGCGTGACTAAACTGGATGGCTCGCCCTTCGACAACTATTCGTCCAGCCTGCTGTGCACGAACGGTTTGGTTCATGACGAAATGCTGGCCGTGTTGCGCAGCGTGCGCGAAGAAACCAACCCCTAATCCGCAACTCACAATTTTATGAGCTTCGCCCGCAAACTCACCCTCTTCGACGCGACGATGATCGTCATCAGCGGCGTCATCGGCTCCGGCATCTTTATCAACCCGTATCTGGTCGCGGGTGCGGTCAAGACGACGTTTATGATCCTGGCCGTGTGGATTACGGGCGGTTTGGTCGCACTGGCCGGGGCGTTTGTCTTTGCCGAGTTGGGCACGGTGATGCCCAAAGTGGGCGGCCAGTACGCCTTTTTCCGTGAGGCCTTTCATCCGCTGGTCGCGTTTTTGCACGGCTGGTCGTTGTTGCTGATTATCCAATCGGGCGCGACGGCGGCGGTGGCAATGGCGTTTGCGCAATACATGGCGCGGCTGTTCAACCTGAGCAATTCGGTCATCACGCCAATGGCGGTGGCGATCTTGCTGGGGCTGGCGGCCTTTCACGCGCTGGGCATCAAGCCGGGCGCGATTCTGATCAACATCATCACCTTCGGCAAAACGCTGGCGATTGCGGGTCTCATCATCGGCGCGTTCGTGCTGACCAACCAGAGCGGCTTGGATTTTCAAACGCTGACGCCGCCGGGCTTGCAGGGCGGCGGCTTGTTCTCGGCGTTTCTGGCGGGGCTGGTGCCCGCGATGTTTTGTTACGGCGGCGGGCACAACCTGAATTTTATTTCGGAAGAAGTGAAAGACCCGGTGCGCACGATCCCGCGCGCCTTGCTGATCGGCGCGGTCTGCATCATTGCGATTTATGTCAGCGCGAATATCGCCTATGTGCACGTGCTGGGCGCGCCGGGCTTGGCGGCGACGACGACGCCGGCAGCGGATATGGCCAGACGGCTGGCGGGCAAATTTGGCGAACAGTTGATCAGCGCATTGATCGTCGTTTCGACGTTCGGGTTTATCAATCTGGGGCTGATGACCGCGCCGCGCGTCTATTACGCGATGGGCGCGGACGGCGTGTTTTTCAAAACGCTGGGCACGCTCAGCCCTCGATTCCAAGTGCCGACTGCGGCCATCCTGTTGCAAGGCGGACTGGCCGCAGTCTTCGCACTCTCGAACAGTTACGCCAAGCTGGTGAATTACGCGGTCTTTGCCGATTGGATTTTCTTTGCGCTGGCCGGGGCCGCGTTGATGGTGTTTCGGCGCGCGCTGCCGGATGCACCGCGTCCCAATCCCGCGCCGCTCTATCCGCTGACGCCGCTCTTTTTCACCATCGCTGGAATGGGCATTGTGCTCAATACGTTTGTAGCGGATAAACAGAATGCGTTGATCGGCGCGAGCATTATTGCGGGTGGCGTGCCGGTGTATTATTTGTGGCAACGATTCAATGCGGTACCGCGCGCGTGAGCAAGCGGGGCTTCAGACTGCGAGCCATTTAGCGTAGCGCGATGTCTCCGCGCGCGGCACCATAGCGCAAGGATTCCAAATGAAAAACAGTGTTTACATGACTTGGGCCAAATACCACGCCGGAGCGCGGTACAATCTGGCGAACAGCGGCATTCTCGGTTGCAGCGTGAGCGAGCTGTCGCTCAGCTTGGCTGATCTGCAAATCAACGGGCCGAATCACGAAGGCTACGCGCCGTTGAAAGAGGCCATCGCGGCGCAATACGGCGTGACAACGGAAGAGGTCGTCACGTCGCAAGGCACTTCGATGGCGAACTTTCTAGCGCTGGCGACGGTGCTGGAACGCGGCGACGAGGTCTTGCTGGAACATCCCGTTTACGAACCGATCATGGCGGCGGCGCAGTACTTGGGCGCGGAGGTCAAACGCTTCCACCGCACGCCCGCCAACCATTGGCAGGTTGATCTGGACGAGTTGCGTCAATTGATCTCGCCGCGCACGCGCTTGATTGTCCTGACCAGTCCGCACAATCCGAGCGGCGTGCCGGTTGAACGCGCAAGCTTGCAAGCCATCGGGGCAATGGCCGCCGAAGTCGGCGCGCGCGTGCTGGTGGATGAGGTTTACCGCGACATTCTGTTTGAAGACGCCGCGCCGGTCGTGGCGTCGTTGGGGCCGCACTTCATCACGACCAGCAGTTTGACCAAAAGCTATGGCCTGAGCGGGCTGCGTTGCGGCTGGATTTTGTGCGCGCCCGCCTTGGCCGAACGGATGCGGCGGTTGAATGATATTTTCGGCTCAGTCGGTTCGATGCCGAGCGATGCGTTGGCGGTGGCGGCGTTCGGGCAGTTGCCGCAGTTGGCAGCGCGCACGCGGGCATTGATGGAACCGAACCGGCAACTGGTGCGCGAGTTTTTGGCGGCGCACACCGACGAGTTGGAATGCTTCATGCCCGCGCATTCGATGACGATGTTCCCGCGTTTGCGGCGGCACGCCGACAGCCAGCCGCTGCACGACCGGTTGCGCGCGTATGAGACTTCGATTGTACCGGGCAAGTTTTTTGAGTTGCCGCAACACTTCCGGCTGGGCTTCGCGGTGCAGCCGGAGGATGTTGCCGTGGGGTTGCAAAATCTGGCGCGGGCGTTGCGCGAGTTGGCCTGAGTCCGCCGGAAAGCCAACTTGCCGCACAACAGAAGCGGTGTGTACAATCCCGGCTCGCGTGAATCAACTCCCTTCAATTCAACCTTTATTCGCCCAACGGATAGACACCAGAAAGGCTCGGCAATGCCCGCGCGGTCAGTTCATAATCTCGACAGCCAGAGTGGCAGCCAGAATGGCAACCAAATCGGCAACCGGATCGGTGTAATCGTCGGACCGCAAAAGCCCGAAGCCGCGCCGGTGTTGGCGGAACTCTCCGCTTGGTGCGAGGCGCGGGGCATCCGATGTTTTGCCGCCAACGAGACGGGCGAAGAATTGCCTGCGGACACTTCGTTGATCGTCGTGTTGGGCGGCGATGGCACGATGCTGGGGGCCTCCCGCTTAGTCGGACGCCTGGCCGGCGCGCGGCCCATTCCGGTGTTGGGCGTCAATCTGGGCTGGTTGGGCTATTTGACCGAATTCACGCGCGCCGAATTGTTGCCGGTTTTGGAGGAGTTGCTGGAACAGGGCTTCGAGGTGGATCAGCGCATGCTGCTGGACGTGCAAGTCGTGCGCGCCGGGCAAGTCATTGCCGAGCAGCGCGCCCTGAATGACGCGGTGATCAACAAAGCCGTGCCCGCGCGCATGATCGAATTGGAGTGTTACGTCAATGAACTTTTCGTCAACAGCTTTCGCGCCGACGGCATGATCGTGGCGACGCCGACCGGCTCAACGGCGTACTCGCTTTCGGCGGGCGGCCCCATTGTGCATCCGAGTATGACGGCAATGTTGTTGACGCCCATCTGCCCGCATCTGCTGTCAAATCGCCCCGTCGTCTTGCCCGGCGACAGTCTGGTTGAATTGGTGTTTAAGCGCGCCGACGGCGAATTGGTGCTGACCGTGGACGGTCAGGTCGGCGTCGAGTTGCAACTCAACGATCGCGTGCTCTTGCGCCGCAGCGCCACGACCTTCGACCTAGTGCGCCCCAAAAACCGCAACTACTTTGAAGTGCTGCGAACGAAGTTGAAGTGGGGAACAAGATGATTGCGGATTGTAGATTGCGGATTGCAGATTGACCCGAAGCCAACAATCCGCAATCTGCAATCTGCAATCCGCAGTCCGCAATCGTAACAGAGGACAAAAACCATGCTGATGCCCCTGGGTGATGACAATTCTGACCGGCAGCTTATGCCGTATGTGACCTATTTGCTGATTGGCTTGAATGTACTGGTCTTCCTGTTTTTGCAACGCAGCGATGCGTTCACCTATGGCTACAGCTATGTGCCCGCCGAGATCACCGGCGGACAGGATTTGGTCGGAACGTTTCGCATCGGGGGCGGCGCGGTGCAATTGTATGCGGGACCGACGCCGATTTACCTGACGCTGGTCTGGGCGATGTTTATGCACGGCGACATCATGCACATCGGCGGCAACATGCTTTATCTCTGGATATTCGGCGACAACGTCGAAGACCGCCTGGGCCACCTGAAGTTTCTGATCTTTTATCTGCTCTGCGGGTTTATCGCCAGCTTTGCGCAAATCTTCGTCGCGCCGAAATCCATTGTGCCGAACCTGGGCGCCTCGGGCGCGATTGCCGGCGTGCTGGGCGGGTACCTGATTCTCTTTCCGCATAAAGGCGTGCGCGTGCTGCTGGGCTATTCGGTCACGCAAGTGCCCGCCATCGTCGCCATCGGCTTATGGGGTGTGTTGCAATTCATCGGCGGCTTCGGTCAACTGGGGCGCGCGGGCGGCGGCGTGGCCTATATGGCGCACATCGGCGGGTTCATTGCGGGCATGTTGCTGGTGTTTCTGTTCCGCAATGCGGCGCAGCCGATGTTGCAACGGCAGATGAATGATTATTACGATGATGTAAATTGAGTTGGAAAAGACTCTCCCACAAAGTCACACGAAGAAACATCAAGAATAGCCAAGTGTGTGGGGCTTTCTTCGTGCTCTTTCGTGTGGCTTGGTGGGAAAGGTTTTCCTGGTTTGCGAGCAATAGAATTGAGGCAGTGTGATCTCTGGCAGTTACAAACTTATCACCACACCCGATGAATTGGCGCGCGCGGCCTCGCAATTGAGCGCGGAACCGTTCATCGGCTTTGACAGCGAAACCACCGGCCTCGACCCGCATACCGCCAAACCGCGCCTGTGGCAATTGGCGATGCCGCGCAACTGCTTCATCGTTGATCTCAACCATTTCACGCCCGCACAGTTGCAACCTATCCTGGCGCTGCTGGCCGCCGCTCAGCCCATCAAACTCGCACACAACGCCAAATTCGACGCCAAGTTTTTGCTCAAACATTTCAATACCCGGCTGGGCGCGTGTTTCGACACTTATCTCGCCAGCCAACTCATCAGCGCGGGCAACGAAAGCGACCGGCACGGCCTGGGCAGCGTGGTGCGCCACTATCTGGGGATGCAACTCGACAAAGAAGCCCAGTTGAGCGATTGGTCGCGCGCGCTCAGTGAGTATCAGTTGGAATACGCCGCGCGCGATGCCGCCGTCTTGCTGCCCCTGCGCGAACGGTTGCAAGACAAGCTGGAGCAGATGGAATTGACGCGCGTCGCACAACTGGAATTCGATTGCGTGCTCTCGATTGCGGCCATGGAACTGGCGGGTGTTTATCTGGACGCCGAACAGTGGCGCTTGCTGGTCAGGAGCATCCGTTCGCAATACGAAATCGTGGCCGACGAATTGCGCCGCGCATTGGCAGCAGGCTTGCCGCAGATGAGCCTGTTCGATACGCCACCCAACATCAACCTGGATAGCCCGCAACAGGTGTTGGAGGCCCTGCAACGGCTGGGCATCAGCATCGAGAGCACGCGCGAATGGCAGTTGCAGCGCCTGGCGTCAACGCAGCCCGTCATCGGCACCTTGCTGCAATACCGGCATCTCAGCAAATCGCTTTCGTCCTACGGCGACGGCATGCTCAATTTCATCAACCCGGTCACGGGTCGCATCCACGCCGAGTTCCGCCAGATTGGCACGCCCAGCGGACGGCTCGCGTCGTCGTCGCCCAGCCTGCAACAAATTCCGCACGACGTTGAGCATCGCTCCTGCTTCCGCGCGCCGCAGGGTCGCAAGCTGGTGGTCGCCGATTATTCGCAGATCGAAATGCGCATCCTGGCCGATTTTGCGCAAGACAAGGCCCTGTTGCAGGCGTTTGAATCGGGCGCGGATTTGCATCGCACGACCTCGGCACAAATGCTGGGCATTCCGCTCGCTCAGGTTTCGCCGCAACAACGCGAAGCCGCCAAACGGCTGAATTACGGCTTGGTGTACGGCATGGGCGCCGAAGGGCTGGCCGGGCAAATTAACTCATCCGTCAAAGAAGCCGAAGGGCTGATCGAACGGTATTTCCGTGCTTATTCCGGCGTCGCGCAATGGTTGCACCAGGCCGCCGAACAGGCTGTGCGCGAACGCCGCAGCCGCACCGCCTCAGGGCGTTTGTGGATTTACAACTTCGACACCAGCGACCGTTCGCAACTGGCGGCCTTGCGGCGCGTCGGCAAAAACACGCCGATTCAGGGCAGCGCTTCGGACATTTTCAAACGCGCGATGACGCTGATGGATGCAGCCTTGCTCGTCTACGACGCGCAAATCGTCAACAGCATCCACGATGAACTGGTGGTCGAATGCGCTGCCGAAATCGCCGACGAAGTAAAGGTTATCGTTACGCAAACGATGGTCGCGGCGGGCCGTGAATTCTTGCAGCGCGTGCCGGTCGAGGTCGAAGCCGTCATTGCCGCTGCTTGGGTGAAGAAATGAGCCTGGGCAAGCCTGGGTACGCACGCTTCCCCGCGTGCTGCTTGGTTAGAGGCGGAACAAGGTCAAAGGATTTCCCTTTCAGCCTTAGTCCGTCTGACGCCGCTGGCACGCTGGGAAGCGCCCGTGCCCAGGGGGGCGGTGCTAAATTCCCGCTTCGCCAGAACATTCCCCGCTTTCACAGAGGTAAGGCATGTCCCCACCAACTCACGAAGTCACCGCCTTACTGGTCGCCTGGAGCGCTGGCGATCAGGCGGCGCTCGATCAACTCGTGCCGCTGGTGCAGGCGGAATTACAGCGGCTGGCGCGGCGTTATCTGGGGCAAGAACGCCCCGGCCATCTCTTGCAAACCTCCGCGCTGGTCAACGAAGCTTACTTGCGCCTGATTGATTGGAAGAATGTGCAGTGGCAGAACCGCGCGCATTTCTTTGGCGTCTCGGCGCAACTGATGCGGCGCATCCTGGTGGATTTTGCGCGCCGCCGTCCGCGCGTCGCAGGCGCAAGCGTCAACCAGGTTTCACTCGAAGAAGCCTTGGTCGTCGGCAATGAACAGCGCGCCGACCTGGTCGCGTTGGATGAGGCCTTACAGAGTCTGGCTCAATTCGATGAACGCAAGGGCCGCATCGTTGAGTTGCGCTTTTTCGGCGGCCTGAGCATCGAAGAAACCGCCGAAGTCTTACAGGTCGCCCCCATCACCGTGATGCGCGAATGGAATAAAGCCAAAGCCTGGCTGTACCGCGAACTGAGCAAAACCTCTTAATTGCGGATTGCGGCCCAGCCCAAGCCTCTGCAATCTGCAATCCTACCGTTGCGGCGGGATTGAATAGGTCACGGTCGCGTGCGCAACGGGCTCGTCATCTCCCTCAGAAAACATCGTTACGTCTCCGACAGCCAGCCGCGCCCCAAGCTTGAGCAAGTTGGCCTGCGCCACGACATCGCCCGGCTGCGGTTTGCGCAAGAAATTGATATTCAGATTGGTCGTCACCGCCAAGGCCACCGGTCCAATGTGCGCCAACACCAGCAAATACATCGCCGTATCCGCCAGGGTCATTAACGCCGGACCTGAAATCGTCCCGCCGGGCCGCAATTGCTTTTCGTGATAATGCAACCGCACAACCAGCGTGCGGTCTTCGACCCGTTCAATGCGATAGGGCAGTGTTTTCATTTGCGGGAACTGTGCGGCGAGGAAGGCTTCAAGTTCGGCGGCGGTCATTTGCAGCATGGCGATCAATGTACAGCAGGCTGCCAGCTTGCTGCTGGCTTGGCAATTGCACCGATAAATCCGTGTGAACTGACCTTAAGCAACAGCGGGCTGCTAGCCTGCTGTTGCTTAAGGTCAGTGCTCTTTCACCTCAGAGTTGGAAAGCATGAAAGCGGCGGCCAGCAAAAACACCAGAATCCCCTGCACTAGCATAATGCGCGGCAGATAAATGCGTTCGGCCAGATAGCCCGTCACCAGCGCGCCCAGCGGCATGCCACCGCGAAAAGCGACCATGTAAATGCTCATCACACGTCCACGCATCTGATCGCTGACCAGCAATTGCACCAGTGAGGCAATCGAAGCGAAGACGCACATCATAAAAATGCCGCAGACAAAAATCGCCACGTAAGCCAGCCAGACCGAGGGCGCCAGCGAAAAGATAATGATCGTCAGGCCAAAGCCCATTTGCATGATCAGCGCGCGGCGGCCCTTGTTCGGCAAATTGCCGAGCGCCGCCATCACCAGCGCGCCCAGCACCGCGCCCGCGCCCGAAATCGAAATCATGATCGAATTGCCGTTGGCGCCCGTGTGAAAGATATTCTTGGCAAAGGCCGCGAAAAACGCCGTCATCTGCATCCCGAAAAACGTGCAGGAAAACGCCAGCAGCGTCAGCGAACGCAACCCTTCCTGATGCCAGACAAACGCAAGGCCCTCGCCCATCTCGCTCTTCATCCCGCCCGCCGGGGGGCGTGGGATGTGTTTGACGTTCAACGCCAGCAGCGACGCAATCACCGCCAGAAACGACAAGCCATTGATGCCGAAGCTGACCGACCCAGCCAGCAATTGATCGCTGATCCAAACGAAGGGTAACGCGCCCACCATCGGGCCGACGACGCGCGCCAGTTGGAACTGAATCGAATTGAGCGAGATGGCGTTCGGCAGGTCTTCTTTGGCGACCAGCATCGGAATCAGCGACTGATAGGCGGGGCCGCCAAACGCCTGTGCGCAACCGGCCATGAACGAAAGCGACAGCGCACTCCACACCAAAAACATCGTGGGCGCTTTGAAAAAGGCCAGTGCGGCCAGCGAAAACGCGCAGGTCAATTGCACCCATTGCGAAGCCAGCAAGATGCGCCGCCGGTCTACGCGATCGGCAATCACGCCGCCAATCAGCGTAAACAGCAAAATCGGCGCGGTGCTCAAAAATCCATTCAAACCCAAATAGCGTGTTTTGTTGGTGAGCGTCAACAGCACCCAACTCAACGCCGCTTCTTGCAACCAGGTGCCCGCGCTGGACGTGAACGCGCCGAACCACAGCAAGCGAAAATCGCGGTAGGCAAAGGCGCGAAAGACCTTGCCCAGCTTGCCGGGTTGCTGCGCGGGGGGCGCAGTCGCCGCCGGAGCAGTCACTGGTTCAGTAGCGGGAGCGGGTGTTGACATTGGGAAAGGATGAAGGATGAAGGATGAAGGATGAGGGATGAAGGATGAATCGGACACCAGGACGAGTGCGTTCACTTCATCCTTCATCCCTCATCCTTCAGCCTTCCTTTTAGTTGGTCACGTCGTGCGTGCGGCTCTCTTCGCGGACAGGCTCGTAAATCTTCATCCAGTCGTCGTGCGCCGGATGTTTGGCATAAGCGTCGAACGCCGCTTGATCTTTGAATTCCATCGCAAAGACGGTGCCGCCATCGGCATACGGCTGGACTTTGATCTTCTTGACCCAGACGTTGGTAATGCCCGGAATTTTCGCCGCCATCGTTTTGACGCCGTCAAGCGCGGCCTGCTGTTGGGCCGGGGTGGAATCAGCTTTCCACTTGACGGTGACGACGTGCAGGATGGTTTTCGGCTGGCCGAATTTGTTCTGGCCCAGGCTGACGCCGAGCGCGAAAACAGCGAGCAAGGCGCTGGCCAACAAAGTACGACGAATCGTGGTATTCACAGTTGCTGCTTCTCCTTTTGGATATGGTTGATTGGACTGGTTGAAATCGCGGTTGACCCTTTGCACCCGCCAACAGGGCAAACATTTGTCGGGTCAAGCCTGAGCATACTACTATGCCGCTTCCGACCGGCTCAACCCGGATTTACTTTCAGGAGACAACCGCCATGAATAAAAGCAAGTTTTTACAGGGCAAGCGCATCGCGCCCACGCCCATCACCAAAGACACCACCCTCGTTGAATTGCTCGAAAATACTTTCCAGGCTTACAACGCCGCCCGTTTGCGCGAAGGCGCGCAGCTTTTTGCCGAACGCATGCTCGGCGACAACGTCACCATCGGCATGACGCTGACCGGCGCGCTCACACCCGCCGGGTTGGGCATCTCCACCATCATTCCGTTGCTCGAAGCCGGGTTCGTGGATTGGATCATTTCCACCGGCGCGAATCTGTACCACGACACACACTTCGGTTTGGGATTAGCGATGCATCGCGGCAACCACACGATCAGCGACATCGTGTTGCGCGATGAAGGCGTCGTGCGCATCTACGACATCTTTTTCGATTACGAAGTCCTGCTTTCGACCGACGCCTTCTTCCGCGAAATCATCCGCGCCGAAGAGTTCCAGCGCGAGATGTCCACGGCAGAGTTTCATTATCTCTGCGGCAAATACGTCGCCGAACGCGAGCGCGTGCTAGGCCTCACGAATCAATCGGTGCTCTCGGCGGCCTATCATTACGGCGTGCCGGTTTACACCTCTTCGCCCGGCGACAGTTCGATTGGGATGAATGTGGCGGCCATGGAATTGCAAGGCGGCAAGCTGCGGCTGAATCCTTCGGCGGATGTGAACGAGACGGCGGCGCTGGTGCTGGCGGCCAAGCGCGGCTTTGCAGGTGAAGGCGGCCAATCCGGCATTTTCATCTGTGGCGGCGGCAGCCCGAAAAACTTTGCCCTGCAAACCGAACCGCAGATTCAGGAAGTGCTCGGCATCGAAGAGAAAGGCCACGATTACTTTTTGCAGATCACCGACGCCCGCCCCGATACCGGCGGCCTGAGCGGCGCGACACCCAGCGAAGCCGTCAGTTGGGGCAAAATTGATCCCGACCAATTGCCCGGCACCGTGGTGTGTTATGTGGATTCAACCGTCGCGCTGCCATTGATTACGGCGTATGCGCTCGCCAAACGTGAGCCGCGTCCGTTGAAACGACTGTACGACCGCCGCGCAGAGATGATGGGCTTGCTGAAAAGCGAATACGCAAAATCAGAACGTCGTTAAAATAACCCGGCAAAGACAGAGACAGGATTAACAGGATTAGCGGGATTAACAGGAACGAGCCAAAACACGTTCAGTACACGAGAAACTAAGTTATCTCGTGTTTTGAAAATTGTTTTTGCCGCGTTAGCGGCGGTTGAATTTAGCCGTGGGTTTTCAACCCACGGTATCCGCGCCACAAGCCCGCGTCGCGTCAGCGACGCTTGAATGGTCGCGTGTTTCAAGCGTCGCTGACGCGACGCGCAATTGATTGTGCGCTGCCCGTGGGTTGAAAACCCACGGCTAAATTCAACCGCCGCTCTGCGGCGAAGAGGTAAATGCCAGAAAATTTAGTTTTTCTTGTATTCAGCCTGTCCTATCCAGTTAATCCTGACAATCCTGTCAGAACTTCCTTCACCCCTGACCGCGCAAGCTGGGCAAGCCGACACCCGCCGCGTCAAATCCGCCATCCACCGCCAGCGTCTGCCCGTTGATAAAACTGGCCGCCTCGCTGCACAAAAACACCACGGCATCGGCAATCTCATGCACCGTGCCGTAACGCGCCAACGGAATCGCATCGCGGTAACTTGTGCGAATATCCGCCGAGTGTACCTGCTGCGCCATCGCCGTCTCGACCGGCCCAGGCGCGATGCAATTGACGCGAATCCCGGCGTCGCCTAGTTCGACCGCCTGCTGTTTCGTCAGATGAATCAGCGCCGCCTTGCTTGTCCCATACGCCACCCGCAACGTGCTCGCCCGTACACCCGAAATCGAAGCGATATTCACCACCGCCCCACCGCCGTGGCCAAGCATGACCGGCGCGCACGCCTGCGTCATCAAAAACGGCCCCGACAGATTTGTCGCCAGAATGCGCGTCCAATCGTCAAACGTCGTTTCGAGAATCGGTTTGAAAACGGCTACGCCCGCGTTATTCACCAACGCGTCAATCCGCCCAAAGTGCGCCGCGATTTTGGCGACGCTCTCTTGCACCTGCGCCGGATCGGACACATCGCCCACCACCGGCAAGACGCCCGCGTGCCCGCGCCACGCCTCCGCCGTTTGCGCCAGCGTCTCGGCGTCAATGTCGAGCAGGGCGACGCGGTAGTTTTCTGCGAGGAGCTTTTGGGCGATGGCGAGACCGATGCCGCGGGCGGCTCCAGTGACGAGGGCGACTTTGTTGGTGTTGTTCATCTCGGATTGTTTCAGTTCGAACTCTTTTTGCGGCGACTTGCGCCCGGCAGCCGGGAGTTGCAACTCACCAGCGACACTGGTGAAAACCTGCAACCCGCCTGGTCGCCCGCTGGCAAGCAGATCGTCTATCATGCGCGTCAACGCGGCGGGCTTTGGGTAATCTCAACGCCCGCCGCGTTAACGCGGCAACTGACCGAATTCGGCTCGCGTCCGGCGTGGTCGCCGCGCGGCGATCAGATTGTCTATGAATTTGCGGAAATGACCAACAATATCTGGCTGATGGAACTGAAATAGACAGGAGCAACCCAATGCAATTCGATCTCAATGAAGCTATCGCCGTGCTCGAACGCACGCCTGCCCTTTTACAAGTTTGGCTGAATGGCCTGCCCGGCGCTTGGACTGTAACCAATGAAGGCCCAGAAACCTGGAGCCCTTACGTCGTGCTCGGCCATCTGGCCCACGGCGAACGCGCCGATTGGATTCCGCGTGTGCGGTTGATTTTGGAGCACGGCGAAACGCAAACTTTTGAACCCTACGACCGGTTCGCCCAGTTCACTGAAAGCGCCGGAAAAAGCTTGCCTGAATTGCTGGCGGAATTTGCGACGCGGCGGGCGCAAAATGTACAGACGCTGCGGGCGTGGCAACTCAGCGAGGCTGATTTAGACAAAACCGGTACGCACCCCGCCTTCGGTCAAGTCAGCTTGCGCGCCTTGCTGGCAACCTGGGTGGCGCACGACCTCGATCACGTGGCGCAAATCGCGCGCGTGATGGCGAAGCAATACACCACCGCAGTCGGTCCGTGGTCGGCCTATTTGCGGATTTTGCAAGAGCGGCTGCCCACTGGAAACCGCTGAGCGCTTTGGCGCGGCAACAACGAGTGCCTTATTCGCTGCCAGCTTTTAGATCGAGTGCCATGAGCGTTTTGCGATCTCGCACATAAAGCGTCGTCCCCGCCAGCGCGGGCACTGTCCACGAATTGCCTGTCATCAATGCCGTTTTCGCCTGTATTTTCAGGCCCTCTGGCGCAGGCGTTGCCAACGCCAGATTGCCGTCTTCATCCAGCAAAATGAACCGCCCGTCGGCCAAGAGAAACGTCGCGCGCGGCAGGCTGCGGTCGCGCCAGACGATCTGGCCCGTTTTGACGTTGATGGCCGTAAACGGCGCGGGGCCGAAATCACCGCTCGATCCATACACCAAGTCGCCCACCCGGATGCACGTCCCGAAATGCACGCGCATCAGGCGGTGAAACCAGAGTTCCTCGACTTTGGTCTTGCCGCCAGCCTCTTTGGCCCGCGTCAGCTTCAGCACGCGGCTGCCGCCGCTGTACCCCGAAGAAACAAACAGCAGATTGTCTTCGCCCCAGACCGGCGTCATCGTGTTCAAACCGAAATCCGTCTCGTGCGGCTGGCTCCACAACAGCACGCCATCACGCGGGTCAACGCCCACAATGTCGCCGTACAGATAGGCCACGAGTTGTTCCTGCCCATCCACGTTGATCAAGATCGGCGAGGAAGTCGAGTTTTTGAAATCGTGCTTTTGCCAGACGACCGCGCCGTCTTTTTGATTGAAGGCCATCAGCGCGTGCCCCGTACCGCCGACCATCACGATCACCATGTTTTTATAGGCCAGCGGACTGCACGAATAGCCGTTCGGACGCACCGTGCCGTTGTACTCTTTGAACAGCTCGTGCGACCAGACGAGCTTGCCCGTTTGTTTATTCAACGCATGCAGCTTGCCCGTCGTACCGGTGGTGAAAACGTATTCGCCCACAACCAGCGGCGTCGAATGCGGCCCCGGCCCGTTCGACATATCCTGCTCTTTCCAGAACGGCGCGTCGTAGCCGTATTCCCACAACGTTTTGCCCGTGGCCGCGTCGAGCGCAATCGCGACTTCCTGTTCGCCTTTGCGATACATCGTGAAAAGCCGCCCGCCCGCCACGGCAATGGACGAATAGCCATCGCCGAGTGCACGGCTCCACAGTTTGCGCGGGCCAGTCGCAGGCCAATTGGCCGCCAGGCCGGTTGCGGCGGATTTGAAGTTACGCTCAGGCCCGCCCCATTGCGCCCAATCAGCGGACGTTTGCGCCGTCACCTTGAGGCCCAGCCAACCCAGGCAAAGCAGCGTTGTCAGGATGTGCCTCATTGTTTCACCTGCGGCTTTTCAAACAGCTTCGGATCAACCGCTCCGTTGAGGCTGATGGATTCGATGGTTGCTGACTGGTCTTTCCACGGCTGCCCATCGAAGGTGGCGGTAATTTTGAATGGCAACGTCAAACCATCCACCGTGCGGAAGTCTGAAAAAGTTTGAACGAAATCGCCGAAATTCCCCTGTGGCCCGCGCCGTTTGTATGCCAAGCTCAGCAAGCGTCCAGTCGCCGGGTCAAAACCAAGTGTAGCGGGCACGCCCGCAAGTTCGAGGGCGACCTGTTCGACTGGCGATTCACCTGCCTTGCCAGCACCTGTATAGGCAGCCTTGAATTGGGCACGGGCGCGCAAAATCCCGAGCGGCTGGCGTTGGAATTGTTGCTCCTGTTCGAGCCGCAGCGGCGCTTGCAGCGGCAACACCCCGCGCGTGGTGACGACAAAGGGTTCGGTGGGCTGTAACACCAGGATGCGCCGCATCATCACGGACACGTCGTTAAAGTCCGGCATCGCAACTTCAACACGCGCGCGGTCGGGGTAAGCAAGCAGCAAATCGTTTTTGACTTCGACTTCGCCGCGCGCGCCGCGCGTTTGTGTTGAGGTGTTTTTCTCGTGGTAACTGGTCAGCCCGTCCAGCTTGGCTGTGCCGCCCAGCGCGGCGACGGCCTTTTCAAACAACGCTTGTCCTTTCTTCAACATTTCAGGCGTCGCGGTGACCGCCTTGTGCTCAGGCGAAAGATATTTTTCCGGCGCGGCGACAAACAGCTTTTTGCATTGTTCAGAGCCGAAAATATAGATGCGGCCTTGCTGCACCGCGTAAAGATCGGCAATGCCATTCGTCGGCGCGCCCATCCGCGCGCAAGCACCGCCCAGTTGAATCTCGTAGCGCGCCGGGTCTTTCTCAAACGCAGCCTTGTTGGCTTCATTGGCGAACATGTAGCGGAACTGGCCGCGCGTGACGGTAGTTTTCAAATCGCCTTGCACTTCTTTCCCCTGCACCAACAGCACGGGATCAAGGCCTTCGAGCGCATCCGTGGCTGTGGTTTGCGCCACGGCCATGACAGTCAGGCCAGCGGTCAGCACGATGCTCAGCCAAAACTTTTTGTTGATCATAAATGCTCCTCATTGGCGCACTCCTCCCGGAAATAGAGTTTTGCTGGCGCCGTTCGTGGTGTGGATTACTGTGTTTGTTGTGTTCGCTGATAACTCTGATTCAGTGTCCCTTTTTCTTTGGCAATGGCCAGCACGGTCGGATAAAACTGGGCAAAGGTGTTTTCGACAGCGGCGTTCTGGCTGTGGCAGCTAAAACATCCGCCCTCTTTCGGGATGGCTTTGGCGGAGGGAGCGGTCGCGCCCAGTCCGAAATACGCCCACTTTTCCGGGAAGCGGCGCTCGTCCTTCACCGCCGCCTCCAGCGTGATCAGGTCACCCTGGTATTGCCCGCCGTGCGCGAACGTGCCTTTGTCCAGCAAGCGGCGAATCTCTAAAACGAAGATTGTCTTGTCAGGCCATTGGCCGGTCTTGGCAAACTCCTTGTAGGCCGCCGGATTGACATAGACATTCTCAAACGCTGGATTCGCCGGGGCGTTCGGCCCATATTGCAGCCCGACGCTGCTGCTCAAATACACCCAGGCGCGATAATTCGCCGGACGCAGCAATTGATTGTCTGTGGTGTATTGCGGCCCGTCGGCTTCTTTTTGCTCTAACGGCAGCGCTCCTGTGAACAGCGACATGCCGCCCGTGCTGAGCGTCAGGGCCAACACGAACGCCAGCCCGGATAAAAGCATCTTGGTGCGCATTGCGATTCTCCTTGTTTGTTTATTCGCTGCGTAACGCGATCATTGGGTTGATGCCCGTCACACGCCGCGCGGGCAGATAACAGGCCGCCGCCGCTGCCGCCGCCAGCACCAACGCCACCAGCAAATAGGTCAGCGGATCAGCCGGCTCCACCGCAAACAGCAATGTGTTCATCCAGGCCGACAGCACGCGGGTCAGCACCAACGCGCCGCTAGAACCCACCGCCAGGCCGACCAACACCAGCCGCATTCCCTGTTCCAAGACCAGCCATAAAACCGCGCTCTTGCTGGCCCCCAGCGCCAGCCGAATGCCGATTTCGTGCGTGCGTTGCGCCACCGCCAACGCCATCACGCCCGCGATCCCGGCGGCGGTGATGAGCAAGGCCAGCGCGGCGAACAAACTCAACAAGGTTGCCGTGAGGCGGGGTGAGGCCAAGGCTTCGCTGCGCGCGTCTTCCAACGTGCGCACGTGATCAATCGCCGTCTCAGGATCGAAGTCATAAACCGCGCCGCGCAACTGCCGGATCAGACCGGCGGGTTCGACTTTGGTGCGCGCCAGTAAAAAACCGGCCCCGAAAGTTTGCGCGACGGGCCGATACACTTCGTCAACGGCTGCGCTTTGCAAACCGTAACTTTTGACATCGGCGACAACGCCCACAATCGTCGCCCAACTTTCGCCGCGATCCAGGCTAAGGCGATGCCCAACCGGATCATCGTTGCCAAACCGATGGCGTGCCAGCGCCTGATTGATCAGTGCCACCGGCTTTTTGGGGTCGTAATCCAGGTCGTTAAACAAGCGTCCGCTGACCAGCGGCAAGCGCAACGTGTCGAAGTAATCGGGCGTCACGACGCGGAAATCCGCCTGCGGTGGCAATTCGCCCGGCGCCAGTGGACGGCCTTCGATTTGCAACTCGTTGCGATTTGGGCCACGCGTGATGCCCAAGGGATTGAGCGGATAGTTATTCGACAGGGCTGCGATCAACACGCCTGGCTGCGTTTTCAACTTGTCCAGCAAGCGCTGCGAAAACGTGCGGTAATCTTCGTTGCTCTGATACTTCGACCAATTTGGACTGATGCGCATCACCAGCACGCGCTCGACGTCGAAGCCCGGCTTGACCTGCTGCAATTTCAACAGGCTGCGCGTCATCAAACCGGCGACGATCAACAACGCGAACGAGACGGCCACTTGGGCGACAACCAGGCTGTTGCGCAACCGTTGCCGCGCCGGACTGGCGGTGCTTTGACCACTCCCATCTTTCAAGGCCGGTACCAGGTTCTGCCCGATGGATAGCGCTGGCGCTAACCCAAAGACCAAGCCAGTCAACAATGAAATCGCCAATGCAAAGCCCAACACCGTCCCATCAATCACACCAATCTCGTGCGCACGCGGCGTGAAGCGTTCGGCAAACTTCACCAGCAATCCCGTACTGAAGATGGCCAGCACAATGCCCAATGCGCCGCCCAACAAAGCCAGCAGCGTGCTTTCGGTCAGTAACAACCGGATCAACCGCCCACGGCTCGCGCCCAAGGCCGCGCGCACGGCCATTTCGCGTTCGCGGCGCAACACACGCGCCAGCGCCAGATTCGCCACGTTGGCGCACGCGATCAACAACACCAGCCCCGCCGTGCCCAGCAACAGCAAAAACGTCTGGCGCGCCTGCTGGGTCAGTTCATCCTGCAAATCGGTGGCTACTGCGCGAAATCCACGATTGGCGGGATAGACATCCGGATACTGCTGCTGCATGCGGTTGGCGTTGGTGGCCACATCGGTTTGCGCTTGCGCCAAGGGCACACCCGGTTTCCGACGTCCGAAAACGCTCATCATCCGGGCATTGCGATTGGCCATAAAGCGTTCCGACGAGCGCGTCGGGCAAGCCGCGGTCGGCATATAAACGTCATTCTCATTCGGATATTGCGGCACGGGTGGCAGCACGCCGATGACGGTGTGCGGGCGGTCATTCATGCGAAAGCGTTTGCCCACGATGTCGCGGTCGCCGTGCTGGCTGCGCTGCCAGTATTTGTAGCTCAACACCAGCACTGCCTCGGCGCCGTGCGCTTCGTCTTCAGGTAGAAAAGTGCGGCCTAACAGGGGCTTCACACCCATCACGTCGAAGAAATTAGCCGAGACGACGCCCGTTTGAATCAACTCCGGTTCCTGTCCGCCCAACAACGTAAAGGTCATCGAATGGTGTTCGACGATCCCTTCGAGCGCCTGATTCTGCGCGCGGTAATCTTCAATCTCTTTGACTGAGAAGCCTAAGTTGTCGGCGCCTGCCAAAGGTGCTTGTTGCCGCAAGACGACCAACTCGTGCCCATTGCGGTATGGCAAGGGGCGCAACAGCACGCCATAAACCACGCTAAAAATTGACGTGTTGACGCCAATGCCCAGCGCCAGCGTTAGCACCGCAAGCAAGGTGAAGCTCGGATACTTGCGCAGCATGCGCACGCCGTACTGCACATCCTGCCAAAAGGTTTCCAATCGGCGCGGGCGTTGCACGTCGCGGCACTCTTCCTTAAAGCGTTCGACCCCGCCGAAACTGAGCAGCGCCGCGCGCCGCGCCGAGGTCGGCGGCATTCCGCGCCGCATGTTCTCTTCGGTCTCGCGCTCCAGATGAAAGCGCATCTCCCGTTCCATCTCCCGTTCCAGCCGGTGGCGAAATAGGAACGCGCTCAACTTGCGTAGCGGTTTCTTTAGCATGGCGCTCCCCTATTGCTGGTCAGTTGCTCTGCAACACCAGTTCGACCGCCGCCGACATGCGTTCCCAGTTGGCGGTTTCTTCGGTCAGTTGCTTGCGCCCGGCGCGCGTCAATTTGTAATACTTGGCTTGCCGGTTGTTATCTGAAACGTCCCAACTGGAAGCGACCCAGCCCTGTTCTTCCAGGCGGTAAAGCGCCGGATAAAGCGAGCCTTGATTGATATTGAGCACGCCCTGCGAAGTCTGCTGAATGCGCTGCGCAATGCCCCAGCCATGCATCTCGCCCACGGCGAGCGTTTTCAGAATCAACATGTCGAGCGTGCCCTGCAACAGATCGGATTTCGTCTTGGCCATGTCTTCCTCCCTAGATTATCTACAAAAGCAAAGGCAGTCTAGCTTCTCCCTGTAGATTGTCAACAAGAGATGGCCGCAAACGCGCCGGGAATTGCGCCAGAGTGCCCGGCGGCAATGCGGCTATCCAATTCCGTGGCTGCCGTTTCAACCAATCGGATAAAACGGCGGGCCAAGCCGCTGGCGCGCGGCGTTAGATGCGGCAACGTGCGCGGTGAGAAATCGTCAGCCCAAATTCGCGGGTGAGGCATGAGTTGCATTTCGCCGCGCGAGGTCTGCTATAATCCGGCTCCCCAAGCGGCATTCATTGACGTCCCACATTGAGTTGTGATTGCCGTTCTTACAATATGAGCACTCATTCCATAGGTCATTGGTTGGCGCGCCTCCGGGATTGGCCGAGGACGGCGGGAGACCGGTTCGCGGAGCGGTACCAGCGGCTCCCGCAAAGGCAGCGCTTTTTACTGGTCAGCACTTTGCTCATTTTGCCGACGGCCTTCCTTTGCACACACTTCCCATTCACTCTATTGCCGAGTTATGCCGTCAACGATACGGTGCTGGCCGACATCATCGTGCCGGCGGATTTGCAGGCCGATTCGCTGGATGCTTTTAGCAACGATCTGGCGCCGGAGATTGCGGCAGAGTTGCGGCACACGCGTGTGATTTTGCGGGCGGGCGATGCGGTAACCGCGCAAACCTTGCCGCAAATCAAAGCCATTCGCCAATATCAACTGTCGCAACGCCAGCCGCGCCGCTTTTTGGGCTTGATCGTGATCGTGGCGGCGCTTTATTTCGCGCTCTATAAAATCGCCCTCGCCAGCAAAACGTCACGGCTGGGGCCGCGCGCGGCTTTTTGGGTCGCCGCATCCTTGTTACTGCTGCAAACCTTTCTCGTGCGCGCCGGCATGTTCGGCGCGGCGGTGCTGAGCGCGCGGCCTGAAACGATGCGTTTTGGCGATGCCTTGATCTTTCAATTCGCAGTGCCCTTTGCCGTCTGTGCGTTGGTGCTGGCCTTGCTCATCAATAGTCAAATAGCATTGATCGCAGGTTTGATGGCGGCGCTGTTGACGGGCTTCGTCTCGGCGCATGGCATGACGATCGCAGCGTTTGCGATGGCAACTTCGATTACGGCGGTGTTCAGCGTACAGAATTATTGCGACCGGAATTCCATCTCGTATGCTTCGGCCTCGATTGGCGGGGTGAGTTTTGTGATGAGTCTGGCCGTTTTGCTGATGTCGGGGCACGCATTGAATTGGCGGATGCTGGCGGGCAGCGCGGTGGTTTGTGCCTTGAGCGCGTTGCTCACGGCGGGCTTGGCGAGTTTCCTAGTGCCGATTTATGAGTCTGTCTTCGATATTCTGACGGATGTGCGGCTGCTGGAATTGTCGAATGCGGATTTGCCGCTTTTGCGGCGGCTGGCTATCGAAGTGCCCGGCACCAATCATCATTCCTTTATGGTCGGTGTACTGGCCGAAGCCGCCGCCAAGGCCATCGGCGCCAATGCGTTGCTGGCGCGCGTGGGTTGCCTATATCACGACATCGGCAAATTGGCCGCGCCGCGTATGTATATTGAAAACCAGGCCGGGGCCGCCAATCCGCACGACAAAGTGACCCCGAAGGACAGTGCGCGCATCATCACCGGCCACGTGCGGCGCGGTATCGAAATGGGCAACGCAGAAGACTTGCCGCCGCAGATTATTGATTTCATCCCGCAACACCACGGCACACGGGTCATCGCCTACTTCTATCACAAAGCTAAAGCCGAGGCCGACCGGCGCGGTGAAGCCGTCAATGTGGAAGATTTCCGTTACCCTGGCCCGAAGCCGCAAAGCAAAGAGGCCGCGATTCTGATGCTCGCCGATGGCGCGGAAGCCTCAGTGCGCTCGCTGGAAGATCGGTCTGAAGAAAACATCCGCGCGATCATCAAGAAAATCATTGATACCGTCGTCGCGGACGGCCAGTTCGATGAATGCAGCCTGACGATGCGCGAACTGACGCTTGTTCGTGAATCGCTCATCAGCACCTTACAAAACGTCTACCATCAGCGCATCAGCTATCCCGGTTTCAATCCGCCCAGCAAGGCTGAACGCGAGATCACGCAGGCCGATCTCAAAAACCCACCGCCAGCCAATGGGGACGATGACCCGCCTGCCAGCGCGGCGGCCTCTGCCAGCAATCGTTCATGAACCAGGCTCCGTATTACATCGGCATTGATTTAGGCGGCACGCAATTGCGCATGGCTGCTGTCACCGGCAGCGGCCAACTCGCCACTGAACTGCTTTCAGTACCAACCGGTAAAGAATTCGCGCCCACAGACCTGTTGCGCGCCTTGCGTCCGCTGGCCGCGCGTGTGGCGGAACTGATTGGCGATCATCCCATTGCAGGCTGGGGCGTAGGCGCGGCCGGCGTGGTATGGAACGGCCAGCTCTCACAATCGGACAACGTGCCGTTGCTGAGCGACATTGATCTGGCGGATCTGTTGAATGAAGCCACGTGCGGGCTGCCGGTCAAATTGGAAAATGATGCCCGCTGTTTTGTCCTGGCCGAAGCCCGATTTGGCGCCGGACGCGGCGCGCGCAATGTTTGCGGCATTACGCTGGGCACGGGCTGTGGCGGCGGTGTGATCGTGGATGGCAAGCTCGTGCGTGGCACACACGGGGCCGCAGGCGAAGTCTGGGCGATTCCGTTGCGTGAGCAGTTTCTGGAATACTACGTTTCGGGCTACGGGTTGCTGCGCACCTATCAGGAACACGGTGGCGCAATCGGCGACGGTCTGACGGGCGCAGAGCTTGCCGCACGGGCGCGGCATGGCGAGGCGGCGGCGCTGGCAACTTGGCGCGCCTATGGCGACGACGTTTATTTTTTGTGCGAAACGCTGATCGCGTTGCTGGAACCCGAAATCATCGTCATCGGCGGTTCGATGGCCCAGGCGCACGACCTGTTCGGAGAGAAGTTTCAGCACAAACTGGCCAATCGCCCAACGCGCCTGGCCTTGGCTGAATTAGGCGCGGGGGCTGGCGTCATCGGGGCGGCGGCCTTGCACCTTTGAGTTTTAGGAGAGGTCTTGCCGCAGATGAACGCTGAAAAACGCTGCTCAACCCCGTTACTCAAGCGGCTTGATCGGCGTGCCCCGCGTTGATCCGCAGCTTAGCTCTCTCCCCTTTGACCCACTACCTGAGTTTTTACTGCGAGCGATGGCTGTGTTTCAGATTGAGCTTCCCGACTCAGCGCTGCTGTTATTGATTGGCCCGTCGGGCGCGGGCAAATCCACTTTTGCGGCGCGTCATTTCCAACCGACTGAGATTATTTCTTCTGACCATTGCCGCGCGCTGATCTGCGATGACGAGGCGGCGCAACATCTCAATGCCGAAGCCTTCGGGCTGGTGCATCACCTGGCGCGGCTGCGTTTGCAACAAAACAAGTTGACAGTGATTGACGCGACGAACCTCGAATATCGCGCCCGGCGTCCATTCTTGCGGCTTGCGCGCCGCTGCGGCGTGCCCGTAATAGCGTTGGTTTTTGAGGTCGCCCTCGCCACCTGCCAGGCGCGCAATCAAAGCCGTAGCACCCGCGTCGTGCCGTCCGCAGTCGTACAAAAACAGGCTTTGGAACTGACCAAAACTGCGACACGGCTGGAGCGTGAAGGCTATGCCGGAATTTACCGCTTGAACGAAAGCAATTTGGCGGCGGCCACAATTGTGCGGGTGCGGAATTGGGTAGCGTCCTAAAGTTGTGTGGCCGCCGAGTGCAAGCTTTTTCCCACGAAGCCACACGAAGAAAACACGAAGAACGCCAGGCATCTTCGTGTTTTCTTCGTGTGGCTTCGTGGGAAAAACATCTTTGTTTTAGGCAGCGACACAGGAATAGGACACAACTCGGAATTGACGCGGCTGAGCAGAGTTCATCTTTTCCCTGAACTTTTTTCTCTTTTCTTGCAGAAAACGTTGGAAGTTTCCGGCGATTCGCCGTTTATCCCTATTGCCTAGCAAAAAATAGCTAGGGGCCAGGGCGGGTCGTCAAGGAGCTACGGCACCAGGCTCGTAGATGGCCCGCCTATTAACAAGCGGTAAAATTTAGCAGTACGAACCATTCTTATCCCTCACGTCCCCGGATCGGTTTGCGTAAATCTATTGCGGTAGTCCTGTGTGGCCTGACGGACAAGCAGCCAGTGCTCAAACAAGTCTGGATTTTGCAACCAGACCGTGAACCATTGCGCGATTTCTGCTTTTTCGTCACGACGTTCATGGTCGGCTATCCGGGCAAGCCGTCCGGCTTCGTGTTTCCCCATCAATGCGATACGCCGGGCAAAGCGGAGGCCGGTTTTATCTCCGAGACGCTGAAATTTACGGTAAAGAGCGTCAATTTCACGGATGGATGCTGCGGCTTGCGCCATGTCAGCGATGCGCGGGAGGTAGCGAAAGAGGTTCTCATATTTTTCCATTGGCCCAGCCATACGGAAAATCTGTTCATAACGAACCGGTAAATCTTCATCCACCAAGACGCGTGCGATCTCCCCAGGATTCATTGCGCCGCCTGCGCCGAACTCTTCGACCAGGGCTTGGTTGATGATGGCGATTTCACGCGCCGTGACTTCGCCCATGGCTTCCCGGTCGTAAATATCAAGCACCATTTCGCGTTTGCTTTTACGTTTCATAAAGTTCTCTGAGAGCAGACGCTGCCACGAGAAAAATTACTTCAACCACTACCACGCTATCACAAAGCATCTCTATCAAGTGTCGCAATCGGCTGAGTGGTTAGGCGTCAAGCGCCGATCAAAGTGTCGGTGTAGGTTTGCACGGTTTATGCGCGTAAGGATGACTCTACGAATTGGCGCTTGGCGCCTAACCACTTTAGCCCCCGCGAAGACGTAGGAGCGCCGGACGTTCCTACGAAAATGAAAAGGCAAAAGGAGGCAATGCCTGACTTCCTTTTGCCTTTCGTTTTTTGGCTCCAGCAACCTCAAACAGCCGGTTGCTGTTGCGTCACACAATGAATCGAGCCTAGCCCCCAAATCAATTCCGTACAATCAATCCCGATCACCCGACGGTCAGGAAAACACTGCTGCAACACTTCACCAGCAACCGCATCGTTGACGTGACGATAGGTCGGCACCAGCACGCTCTTATTCGCGATATAAAAGTTGGCATAGCTCGCGGGTAACCGCTGCCCATCAAACCAAATCGCCCCCGGCATTGGTAATTTGATGACCCGCAACGGCTGATCGCCCTGATCTTTCATCGCCAACAACCGTCCGTAATTTTCCTTGAGCGGCGCGTAATTCTCATCCTGCGGGTCGTCTTCCACCACTGTAACCACGGTGTCAGCCGCCACGAAGCGCGTCAAGTCATCTATGTGCCCGTCCGTGTCGTCGCCCACAATGCCTTCGCCCAGCCAAAGAATGTTCGACACACCCAGATAATCTTTCAGGTATTGCTCGATCTGTGTGCGATTCAATTGCGGATTGCGATTCGGATTCAGCAAACAAGCCTCGGTCGTCAGCAACGTCCCGCGTCCATTTACATCCAGCGAACCGCCTTCCATGACGATGCCGGGCGTAAACAGCGCCTCGCCCATTTCCGCCGCAATGCGCGTCGGCACGACATCATCGTTGTCGTAGGGCGGATATTTGTCGCCCCAGGCGTTGTAGCCCCAATCGTTGATGGCCCGTTCGCGGTTGCCCTGCACCTCACGCGCGACATAAATCGGCCCGTGATCGCGGCACCACGCATCATCGGTCGGATTGAAGTGGAACCGCACGGCATTCAAATCAACGCCGCCCGCCCGCAATAACTGCCGCACACGTTCGGCAAACTCCTCGTCGGCCACGTTGATGCGCACCAACTCCGAAGCCGTCAAATGCCGCGTCAGTTCGACAAAAATGCCGGGCACGTTTTCAAATGCTCCAGGCCAACTGGCTTCTTTGTGCGGCCACGAAAGCCAGGTCGCTTCGTGCGGCTCCCATTCGGCTGGCATGTGGTAGCCCAGTTCGCGCGGTGTTTGCTGATTCTTTTGCATATCCAAAACAGCTTCCCACGAAGGCACACGAAGCGAACACGAAGGATTTTGCAAACAGCTTCGTGTCTGCTTCGTGTGCCTTCGTGGGAAGGATCAGTCAATAAATCTCTTCGTAATTTCCCCGTAAGCATCAATGCGCCGGTCGCGCAAAAACGGCCAGTGCGTGCGCTGTACATCGGTCTTACCGAAATCCACTTCGGCCAACAGGATTTCTTCCTGCTCGACGCTGCCTTTCACCAACAATTGCCCCGACGGATCGGCGATGAAACTCTGCCCCCAGAATTGAATGCCTTCACCCAAACTCTGTTGATGCTGCCCAGCCGGTGTGGGTTCGTGCCCAACGCGGTTGGCGACTGCGACATACAACCCATTCGCGACTGCATGCGAACGCTGGATGATCTCCCACGACGAATGCTGGCGCTCGCCGTATTCGGCCTTTTCGCTCGGATGCCAACCAATGGCAGTCGGATAGAACAGAATCTGCGCGCCACGCAAGGCCGTCAGCCGCGCGCCTTCGGGATACCACTGATCCCAACAAATCAGCACGCCGACTTTGCCAAAGCGCGTCTCGAACATCTTGAAGCCCAGATCGCCCGGCGTGAAATAGAACTTCTCGTAAAAGAGCGGATCGTCCGGGATGTGCATCTTGCGGTACTTGCCCAGCAACGCGCCGTCGGAATTCAGCACGACGGCGGTGTTGTGATAAAGCCCTTCCGCCCGTTTCTCAAACAACGAAGCGACGATCACGATGCCGCGCGCCTTGGCCAGCTTCGACAGCGCTTGTGTAGACTTACCGGGGATCGGTTCGGCCAACTCGAAAAACTTATGCTCTTCGGTCTGGCAAAAGTAGCGCGACCGAAATAGTTCCTGCGTCGAAACGATGTGCGCGCCTTGCTTGGCGGCCTCTTCGATCCGCGCCAGACATTTGCCCAGGTTCTCTTTGGGATCGGGGCCGCACGACATCTGAATCAATGCGACGTTGGCTTTCTCTGCTTGTTTCATAGCCCCGGCATTATTCAATCTCAAATCTCAAATCTCAAACCCTGGGTACGCACCGCTTCCAGCGTGCAGACTTGGCTGCGGACGCAGTCGAATCAACTACGTCCCTCAATCAGTCCTGCACGCTGGAAGCGGTGCGTACCCAGGCTCACTCCCGGTTGATCAAGCTCGCCACAAAGCCCGCGCCAAAGCCGTTATCAATGTTGACTACCGTGACATTTGACGAGCACGAATTCAGCATCCCCAACAGCGCTGCAATCCCGCCAAAGCTGGCGCCATAGCCAATGCTGGTCGGCACTGCGATGACTGGGACACTGACCAGTCCGCCCACGACCGAAGGCAACGCGCCTTCCATCCCCGCCGCACAGACGACGACGCGGGCGGATTGCAGCAGTTCACGCTTGCTTAAAACACGATGAATCCCCGCGACGCCTACGTCAAAGATGCGTTCGATGCGGTTGCCCATCAATTCGGCGGTGATGGCGGCTTCGTCGGCGACGGGAATGTCTGAGGTTCCGGCGGTGACGACGGCGATTACGCCGCGCCCGTGAACTGTCTGGTCGCGCCGCACAGTGATTGCCCCGCAACTGTCGTGAAAAACGGCATCGGGCGCGCTGGCTAGCATGCGGTTATATGTCTCGCGATTCGTCCGCGTCACCAACAGGTTCGAGGCGCGTTCGAGCAGCCGCGCGGCAATCGTCGCCACCTGTTCCGGCGTCTTACCCAACCCGAAGATCACTTCGGGGAAGCCCTGCCGCAAGGCGCGGTGATGGTCTATGTGGGCGAAGCCCAAGTTCTCGAACGGCAGATGGCGCAATTGCTCGACCGCTTGCGGCACGTCAACAGCGCCCGCTTTGACCTGTTCCAAGAGTTGTTTCAAACGTTCCTGATCCATAGGCCAAACGTTATAACGTGCCGTCAACGTCTTTGACAACGCATTGCGCAAACTGCGCGAAAGCCCGGCTTGACAAGCTTTTTTCACGACACCTATAGTTGCCGCGCGGTTCACACGAAGCCGGCAATGAAGCTCATGACCACTTCCACCAAATCAATCACCGTCGGCATCACCGGAGCGAGCGGTTCAATTTACGCGCAGAGTTTGCTCAAACACCTTTGCGCCAGCGCCGAGGTCGGACACATTGACTTAGTCATTTCGCAAGCAGGCGTGCGCGTCGTCAGTGAAGAGTTGGGCTTGAACGTCGCGGGCACCGAACGCCGCGTGGTGAAAGAGTTAGTCGGTTATGACGCGGACAAATTGATCGTGCATCCGGCGGCGGACATCGGCGCGACAGTGGCGAGCGGTTCGTATCTGGCTGACGCAATGGTCATCGTGCCGTGCAGCATGGGATCGCTGGCCTATATCGCGGCTGGCATCACACGCGATCTGATTCACCGCGCCGCCGATGTGATGTTGAAAGAAAGCCGTCTGTTGATTCTGGTGCCGCGCGAAACGCCGTTGAATGCGATTCATCTCGAAAACATGCTCAAACTCGCGCGGCTGGGCGTGCGCATCGTTCCGGCCATGCCGAGCTTTTATCATCATCCACAGACGATTGATGATCTGATCGAACATTTCACGCATCGGCTGTTGGATCATTTGGGCATAGGGCATGAGCAAACGACGCGCTGGGAGGGCAACCGTCCGACCGCGCGACGGAACGACGCTGCAACTGGACGCACAAATTGATTATGTTGAAAAGTCTGAAAACCACTCTCGAAATGATCAAGATCGAGCACACGCTGTTCGCCCTGCCCTTCGCCTTGCTTGGCGCAGTGCTGGCAGCGCGCGGCTTACCCAATGGGCGCGTGCTCTTTTGGATACTCATCGCAATGGTCGGCGCGCGTTCGGCGGCGATGGCTTTCAACCGGCTAGTTGACCGCGAATTCGACGCGGCCAATCCGCGCACGGCGCTGCGCGCGCTGCCGGCGGGCTTGTTGAGCGTGCAATTCGTGGCGCTGTTTACGCTGGCTGCGGCGGCGCTCTTCTTTTTGGCGGCGGCGATGCTGAATAAGCTGACGCTGCTGTTGTCGCCGATTGCCTTGGGGTCGGTGCTTTTCTATTCGTACACCAAACGCTTTTCGGCGCTCTGTCATTTGGTGTTGGGCTGGTGCCTCGCCATCGCGCCAACGGGCGCGTGGATTGCTGTGCGCGGAACGCTTGATTCGCCGGTGCCGCTCTTGTTGAGTTTGGCAGTGCTGTTATGGACGGCAGGCTTCGATATTATTTATGCCTGCCAGGATCGCGAGTTCGATGTGCAACAGGGTTTGCGCTCGATCCCGCAAACATTGGGCGTCGCGCGGGCGTTGTGGCTGGCGCGGCTCTTTCACGCGGCGATGTTTGCCGCGCTGGTGGCGGTTTACGTTTTGACCGGGCTGCATTGGATTGGGCTGCTGGGCATCGTGGCGACGGCGGCGTTGCTGATTCACCAGCACCGGCTGGTGCGCGCGGATGATTTGTCGAAACTGGATCTGGCATTCTTTACGACCAACGCCTATGTCAGCGTGATCTTGTTTGTCACGGTGGCGGCAGATGTATTTTTGCTGGGGGAATGAGATGCATGAAAGACGGCAAGCAACCAGTACGGGGAGCGTGAACGACCTGCATATTGATAGACACACAAACCGGCAAACAACCGCAATCGCGGGCTGCCCGGCAACGCTCATACGGCAACGGGCAGGTCGCTCACGCTCCCCGTACCGCACGGGCGGCTGCGGCGTGCTTTTGGCTTTGCTGTTTTGCCTGGCGCTGCCCGCCCATGCGCAACTTGTGCCCGTGAACAAGTCCACGCCCACGCCTACACCGACGCCAAAGAACGCGCCTGCGCCAATTGTGCTAGAAGCACACGCGCACGAGTACGGTGAGTTGCGCGAGTTTGTCTTGCCCATCAAGGATTTCACGTTCAACAACCTTGCCGACGCGCCTTTCAACTTGCGTGCGGCAGGCCAAGGCAAGCGGCTGGTGCTGGTGCATTACTTTGCCGCCTGGTGCCACAGCAGCAATTATGACGTAGACACCATCAACGAACTTTATCGCAAATACAAAGATCAGGGCTTCACCGTGATCGCCGTTTGCGAGTACTCCAAACCGGACGAGTTGCGCGAATTCATCAAGCGGCACCAGCCCGAATACCCCATCGTGCTCGAAAGCAAACGCACCAAAGACCGCACCAGCACGGAGCATTACGCCTACCGCCAGGCAATGGAAGATAAGCGTGTATGGGGCACGCCGCTCAACATCTTTTTGCCGGCGGCTGATTTCCGCGCCGACAGCGCCTTCGTCACGTCGCGCACTTACATTGCGCTGGGCGAATTGATGAAGCCGGAAGTAGAGAAATTCATCCGGCAGCAATTGCAGCTTAGTGATGGAACCAAGAATTGAAGATTAGCCACAGAGCCACAGAGGCACAGAGCCACAGAGAAGACTTCGTTTGATCGCTGAGTCTCGCTTTCCCTCTGTGTCTCTGTGCCTCTGTGGCTAACCCTGATTTCGTTTTGATATTCGGAGTCTTTATGTTGGAAACCTATTTTCTGGATCGAGACCTCTTGCCCATTGCTGAAAAAGTTTCAGCGGGCGAACGGCTGAGCTTTGATGATGGCATGACGCTGTTTCGCAGCCATGATCTGCACGGCGTCGGACGCTTGGCGGACATCGTGCGCCGCCGCAAACATGGACTGGCAACCTACTTCAACGTCAATCGCCATTTGAATCCCACGAATTACTGCTACGCCGATTGCAAATTCTGCGGCTTCTTCGTCAAACACAACCAGGAAGGCGGCTACACGCACAGCTTGGAAGAGTCGCTGAACGTCGCGCGCGCGGCCACGGCCCAGGGCGCGACTGAATTGCACATCGTCGGCGGCTTGAATACGCGGCTGCCCTTTTCCTATTACACCGACCTGCTCGCGGCGCTCAAACGCGAATTCCCCAAGCTGCACCTGAAAGCCTTCACGATGGTCGAACTCGATTTCTTCGCCAAGTTCTACAAAATGACGGACGAAGAAGTCATCGCCAAACTCACTGCCGCAGGCATGGATTCCTGCCCCGGCGGCGGCGCGGAAGTCTTTGCCGAAGCCACGCGCGAAAAGATTTGCACACACAAAACCGACGGACAACGCTGGCTCGACATGGCGGGCAAGGTGCATCAGGCCGGGATCAAAACCAACGCGACGATCCTTTACGGCCACGTCGAAACCACTGAAGACCGCGTGGATCACTTCGTCCGCTTGCGCGAGCAGCAGGACAAGAGCGGCGGTTTTCAATGCTTCATCCCGCTGGCCTTTTATCCGCCGGGCACACAACTGGCGCACCTGCCCGGCCCGTCCGGCATTGACAGCCTGAAGGTCATCGCTGTCTCGCGGTTGCTGCTGGACAACTTCGATCACATCAAGGCGTACTGGGTGATGCTGGGCAAACGGCTGGCCCAGACGGCGCTGCATTTCGGCGCCAATGATTTCGACGGCACGATCACCGGCGGCGGCGAATTGATGGAGTCCTATCTGGTCGAAGGCAAGAACGACAACGAAGCCAGCAAAGACGACATCGTGACACTGATCAAAGAGGCCGGGTTTGAGCCGATTGAGCGCGATACGCTGTATCATCCATTGCGCAAATTTGCAGCGGCATAGTCTGCCGCTCGCGAGGCCTTCAATTCCTGGCAATTCACAACTGGTGCGGATTCGCGCGCTGAGGAGAGTTGATGGAACAACCAATCTGGAATTTTGAGCAAGAACCGGCAACTGCGGCATTGAATGAGACGGACGTCAATTTGCGCGCTTATTTCGACCGCATGGACGATGCGCAGATGCAGCAATACCGCAGCGACTGGACGGACGAGCAACTCATCGAATGGGATGGCAACTTCAAAGATGATGGCACGCTTTTCATTCTCTGCTGCGAACGCGATGTGGAAATAGCCGAGTATCGCGCGGTGCTGGAACAAGCCATCGAATATCGCAAGCGCGTCAGGCCACTGGTTTCGCGCCAGGCCGGTGCTTGATCAGGCACTATTTCAACCTCAGCACCCGCCAAGCACCCAAATGCCTACCGCCTCGGCGCGCGCGCCGCAGGGGTGAGGGTTTGCCACTGACCCTTATTTACAGCCGCGCAGTTGCGTATCAATTTTGCAAATATGGTTGGTCAGCCAATTGGAAGCCGTCCCATACATTTCATTGACTAATTCGCGCGTCGCGCCATCTTTGTCATACTGCTGCTGGTAACGACTCACCAGCGCCATGAATTTATCATGCGCTTCCTGATTGACCTTGGCCGTGGGGCATTTGACACGGTGCATGCAAAGCTCTTCGTATACAAAATGCGTTTGGGCATACATCGTCATGTATTGCAGCACCGCGCCTACAATCTCGCCCTCCACCGTGTCTTGATTCAATTGCGTCTCAAGGCGGTTCACATAATCGAAAAGGCGTTGGTGTTGCGCATCTATGGTTTCTTCGCCAGTGGCATATTTGACGCTCCAGTAAACAGGCATGGAAATTGTCTCCTGTAAAAAATGTGCCGGGATGCTGGCGTATGGCGTACCGCTCACTCAGAAGTGCGGAGTTGGGTGGGACGGAACGATGCCGCTTGCAAGTCTCTATTAACAAAATGCCCTTGCCCATTCAACACTTTTTTTCCGTGCTGACGAAATAAACCGGACCAGAGGAAAGAATCCGTTCTGAGCGAAACGCTGGGGTCGTTGTTATGTTTTGAGCGGAACGCCACTCTCCATTGACACAACTGGTTTCCTACCGGCTTGTGACTTCATCCCCGCTATTACCCAATCTTGCTTGCTCTCGCACATCCGGCAAGCACCCCGCATCCTCATCCCGCTAAAAATCACTTTGCTTGTGCTTCTCCCCTTGTTCTCGAAGCCAGGTAATTGTGCATGCAACCGAATTGCAACCACCCTAATTCAGCATTCGTTTGCCCACGTCCCGACAACAATACCGATTTCCACGCTAGGGAACGTTGTCATGAAATTATTGAACCCCTGCTTATGGGCAGGTTTTGTGCTGGTTTGGCTGGCCTCCAACCTACAGGCGCAAACTGCCGAACCGCCGCCGCCCGCAAACCAGACCAGCACGTCTGCCAGCGTGCCGGTTGACGAAGCCTTACAAAACCTGCTCAATCAAGGTTACGCACATCTGGCGCGCAGCGAATGGAACGAAGCCGTCGCCAGTTTCGAGCAAGCCACGCGGCTGCGGCCGCAAGCCACCAAGCCTTGGCTGGAATTGGCCTTTGCCCTGGTCGCCAATCAGCAACATGAAAAAGCAGTCAAGGCGTTGGAAGAAGTCTTGCGGCTTGAACCAACGAATCTCGTGGCCCGTTCCCAACTCGGCTATTTGTTGATCCGGCTGGAGCGGTTGCGCGAAGCCATTGACATCTTTTTGATGGTCGAACAGCGCGACCAGCAAAATTTCCACTACAAACTGCAACTGGGTTATTTGTACGATGGCGTCAACAACAAGCAGAAAGCGCGCGAGTGGTTCCTCGCCGCCAGCCTCGCGCCTGATCCGGCGATTCGGCAAAAGGCGCAGGAAGCCTTGAAAAACCTGGCCCCCGTGCTGTTTGCGCGCCGCTGGATTTGGGCCAATGAAATTTATGCCGCGCCGTTTTACCAAGCCCGTTTCAACAATTTCATCGCCCCGTTCATTTGGCGCAGCGGCCTGGTGCTGTCGGCCAAAGCCGGGCTTGAGGTATATGCCAGTACCCGTTTGACGCGCGACACACGTTCGACGGCGGGCGGCGCGCCGCAAATCTTCTCCGATAACTTCGCGGTGCTCGCGCTGGGTCTGCGCGGACGGCCTTTCAAAAATGCGTTGACGGTTTATGGCGAAGCGGGCTTGGCCATAAACCTGATGCCGAGTACGCACTCAACCGTGCGCGCCCGCAGCGATTACCGATTCGGCACTTACTTTTCTCACCTCTGGGGCAAACGCGCCGCCACGCCCGCCTTGGCCTTCCCGTTCAATCCCGTCGGCGAAGTCTATTTCGACGTGAGTTATTACAGCCGCTTTCGTCACAACATCATTGGCTATGTGCAGGCGCGCCAGGGCGTGCGCGTGCTGCAATACAAAGAAACCGCCCTTGAAATCTATGGCCGCGGCAACTTGGTCAAAGACAGGGGCCGCGACTATTACAACAACCTCGCTGAACTGGGCGCAGGCGCTGCATTCACACCCTGGCGCTGCGCCGGCATAAAACTGACCGCCGAATACCTGCGCGGCCGTTATTTCGGCCTACACCGTCCCAATGAACCCAATCCCTATCGCTCACATTACGGAGATTTCCGCTTCGGCGTAATCTTCGGCAAGTACCTCGTCAAAGAGTAACCACGCAACCGGCTGAGGAAATGCGGAATGAGCCTACCACGTCTGGTGTCGGTGGTAGGAGCGTGCTTCGTCTTCCCAGCATCCCCGCTCGATAGTTCCCCGCTCATTCAGACGAGCTTGCTTTGGGGCCACTACCCCGCCCTGATCCTAGCGCTCGGCGAATGGGCTTCCACGCTCAACTACTGGCTTCTAGCCCCCGCTCAGGCGGCACAACACACGTGTGCTGCTTGCCCAACATACACGCTGTTGTTCGGCGTTGCGCAAACGGCGGGCACGCCGCTCTCTGCCTACCTGCTCGGCCTCGCGCAATCGTTCTTCTTGACGCTGCAACACGCCTGGCATGAACTGAATTGGGCGGAGTGGTGGTTCTTATGCCTGGCCCTGGGAAATTTGCTGAGCGGTCTGGATGACCTCTTTATTGACATCTATTACTGGACGACCCTGGCCGTGCGCCGCTGCAAATATCCGCGCAGCAAACGCCCGCAACTGAGCGAAGACGAGTTGCTCGCCTATCCGCAAAAGCGCGGCGCGATCTTCATCGCCGCCTGGCACGAAGACGACGTGATCGAAGAGATGCTCGTCACCAATAACCAACTCATCAACTACGACAACTTCGATTTTGTCGTCGCCTGTTATCCCAACGACGAACCGACGCTGGCCAGAGTCCGCGCTGCCCAGCAACGCCTGCCCAACATCGTGCTGGCCGTTAATCCCAAACCTGGCCCGTCGAATAAAGCCGATAATCTCAACGCCGCCTTCCTGGCGTTGTGCCGCCACGAAGAAGAGACCGGCCAGCAATATGAATTCATCGTGATGCACGACCCCGAAGACATTCTGCATCCGCTGGAATTGCGCGTGTACAACTACCTGCTGACGTTGCGCGCACCCGACATGATTCAAAGCCCGATTTTTCCACTCGAAGAGCCCTGGCGGCATTTCACCGCGTCCAGTTACATGGACGAATTCGCCGAGACGCACACCAAAGACATTTTTGTGCGCGGCTGGATGGGCGGCTTTGTGCCGAGCGCGGGTGTGGGCACTTGCATCGCCCGCAACGTGCTCGACAAATTACAGGAAGAGCACGGCGCGAAAATCTTCAACACCGAATCGCTGACCGAAGATTACGATTTCGGCTTGCGCTTAAAGATGGCTGGCGGCAAACAGATGTTCGTGCGCCCCATCGTCTTGCGCACGCGCGATGCCCAAGGCAACCGGCTGGCCGAACCATACAAAGAAATGATCACGACGCGGGCGCATTTCCCTTCGACGTTTTATACGGCGTTGCGGCAACGCACGCGCTGGATGGTCGGCATCATCTTTCAGAACTGGAAGCAATTCGGCTGGATCGGTGATTTTCGCACGCGCTGGCTGCTCTTTCACGACCGCAAAGGCGTTTGGGCCAATCCGCTGGTGCTGGTCAATTACATATTCCTGCTGGTTTGCCTGACGCACGCTTCGTTGCATTGGCTGGTCTGGCCCGGCCTGTCGCCCCTGTTGAGTGAAGCTTGGTGGATACGCGGCGCGTTCGTCGCCTGTTTATTGATGATGCTCAATCGGGTCGTGCAACGCATGATCGCAACGACGCGCATTTACGGCTGGCGGCAGGGATTGCTCTCTGTCCCGCGACTGCCCTGGGACAATCTGATCAACATCAGCGTGGCCTTCCGTGCAACCAATCAATTTGTAACCTCAGAGCTAAAAGGCGCCAAGATCGCCTGGGACAAGACGCAGCACTTCTTTCCGACCGAAGGCGCGGCGGGCGGTAAAACGCCGAATTATCTGGATTCGCCCCAACAGGCTGCGGCTGAAATTCCCGTGCGACAGGCGGTTGGTGGTAACGGGTAAGGTTGGCCGGGGCTGTTAGCTCGGTAGCGTCCTAAAGTTGTGTTGCCAGCGAGTGCAAGCTGTTTCCCCACGAAGCCACTCGAAGAAAACACGAAGCTGCTTGGCGTTCTTCGTGTTTTCTTCGGGTGGCTTCGTGGGGAAACAGCTTTGTTTTAGGCAGCAACACAGGAATAGGACACAACTGTTGGCTCAGTATTCGCACAACGCACTTTTGACGTCGTACTTCTTGACCTGTTTGAACTGCCCTTCTTCCTGGCTATGGCAATCAAAACAAATGGGCGCGCGCGGCAAGCGGCGATGCTTTTGCGTGGCCGTGGCCGGATCGGCGGCGTGCACCTGATGGCAATTCAGGCAGGTCTGGCTTTCATCATTCACCGCCACATCACGCACATTGCGCCAGACGTGACGATCACCGGGATTTAGTTGCGCAGCATCGGCGCGCTTCCAATCTACCGCGTAATCCTGAAACAGATTGTCACCCGCGATGAACGTATTCGGATAGGGCAAGCCGGTGGATTTTGATTTGGCCGCGCCCCCGTCGCCGCGCAGATGGCATTGCGCGCATAACGACGTGACAACCTCTTTGCCGGTGCGATTCTTTTTTGAGAGCAAGACCAGCGAGGTGTCGTTGCTATGATCCATTGAGACATTGCCGTGGCAGGCGTAGCAATCCAGCCCAAAGGCCGCAAACGTGCGCGTTTTGGCATCCACAGCCGTTGCGTGACAACCGGCGCAACTATTCGCGAACCCCTCTTTGTCCCAAGCCGGTTTCTCAGCATTGCGCCATTCGACTACTTTCTTATCCGCCCCCAACACCGCCTGCGCATTCAGCAAATCAAATTTCCCGTAGCCGTCTTTTTTGAGCAAGCGCACGTAATGCCGACTGCCCAGGAAGTATTCGATCTCGCCCTCGACTTTGGCGACCGCTGGATTGGCTTTGAGCAGCGGCGCCAACTCCACCGCATCTTCGCGCTGCCGCAGCGTCACACCGTGCGCGTTCTTTTGCCACGTCGCGCCAATGGTGTTGCGATGACAGAACAAACACTCATCGCCGTGCGCAAATTCGGGCACCGCGCCCCCCGCGTGGTTCTTGCCCCATGCGGCGGGATCGAGCGGCTTTTTGTCTTGCGCCTTGTCTTGGCTCTGCACGCCGCGTTGCGCTAAAAACGCCAGCGCCAACAACACGAAGAGAAATTTGTGATTTCTGCCAATCATTCTTGTCCCCCCACTTGTTTAGATTGGTTTGCGGTTGAGTGTACAGCAAGACGCGCTCCTCTGGGTACGCAGCGCTTCCAGCGTGCGGGCGTGGCAAGAGACGCGATGATGCCGAAGAGTTTCCTTTCAGCATTACTCCGTCTGCTGCCGAGACTGCACGCTGGAAGCGCTGCGTACCCAGGTGAGCGCGCCTTTTGATGTATGCACGTGCTTTGATTACTTGAGATTGACCCGCACAGTATTGGCCGTTTTCCCATCCACCAGCAACACCAAATCCACTTCCCCGCGCCCGGCCAACGCGCGCGGCAACGGCCCCACGTTGATTTGATCGAGTCCGACCAAATCGCCCTGCGCCCCGGCGAACGAGACGGGCACGCTCACGCCGCCCATTGTGCACGTCACTGCCGCCAACGCGCTGCGTCCGCGCAGGCCCGTGCCAAACAGCAGCAGGATGACTTGATCGCCTTCCGGCCCCAAATCAATCGGCGCAGTCACAAAACGCCCCGCTACTGAATCAAACCGCGCGACTGGCTCGAAGGTTTGCACTTCGCCCCGCACGCGCAAGGCCACCGCCGCCGGGACGCCTTGCCCATTGGCGTTGGCGGCGAAGAGGCCCGGCGCGACCGCCGCAATCCGCACCGCGCCGAGCGCGAGTTTGCCGCTGCCGCTGGTAATCGTCACCGTCGCCGCGCCCGCCGCCGTCCCCGCCGGCAGCAGGTAGTTGACTTGCCCCGCCGCGACAAAGAACAGCGGGGCGGGCCGTTCGACGCCGGCGCTGTCGCGTACCCGCACGGTCGCCGGGTGAGCGTCGTCGGCAAGGGCGTGACCGGCGCGGCCAGCGTTTGCGTAGCCAATTCGCTGCCGAACGCGGCGACAATCGAATCCGCCGCGAGTTCCGCCCCGCTGAAGCTGGCCGCCGAGAGGCTGGCGACGTTCGCCATCACATTGAAGCTCTGCGCATTGGACGTCCCACCGCCGCCCCCTCCGGCGCTTGAAGACGGGTTGAAGACCGTGACCGTCGCCGGGCCGAGCGTCAGCAAATCGCTCGCGGGAATCTGCGCGGTCAGTTGGGTCGCGCCGACAAAGGCCGTCGTCCGGTTATTGCCGTTCCACCGCACCGTCGCGCCGTTCACGAAGCCCGTGCCGTTGACGGTGAGCGTGAAGGCCGCCGGCCCCCGCGTTGGCGGCATTGGGCGTCAGCCCGGCGAGCGCGGGCACGGGATTTTCGCCCGACTGCGTGACGGTGAAGCTCTGGCCGCCGACGCTGAGCGTGCCTGTCCGCGCGTTCTGGCTGGTGTTGGGCGCGACGCTGAAGCTGACCGTGCCGTTGCCCGCGCCACTGCTGCCGGCGGTGATGGTGAGGAAGCCCGCGTTGCTCGTCGCCGTCCAGGTGCAGCCGCCTTGCGCGGTGACGGCGACGCTGCCGGAGCCGCCGGTGGCGGTGAAGGATTGGGTGGTGGGGGAGATGGTGAGCAGGTTGAGTGAGTAGCGTGCGCCTGTGCTGACCGAAGTGTTGTTGCCCTCGCCGCCCCAGATGATCATTTCACTTCCAGTCCACACAGCAGTGTGAAAATCCCGTGCAGTTGGAGCGTCGATTAAGGTCGTGGCCGTCCAAGCATCGTTTGCTGGATTGTATCGTCCGCCTGTATTGAGCCAGCCGCCAAAAAAGCCACCCCAGACGATCATTTCACTACCAGTCCACACTGCTGAGAGATTATTGCTAGGGCTGGGAGCATTCATCAGGCTTACGGATATCCATGTGTTGGTTGTTGGGTTGTAGCGACCAGAGTTGTAAGGGGCAATAAACGATCCACCCCAAATGATCATCTCATTGCCAGTCCACACCGCAGTATGAAGGTATCGTTCCCTGGGAGCTCCGGATGTGCTTGTAGCTGCCCAACTATCGTTGGTTGGATTGTACCTACCTCCGGTGTTGAGACGGATGACTGCTGTAGCACTGAATTGATCACCACCCCAAACGATCATTTCACTGCCTGTCCAAACCGCACTGTGGAAAACTCGCGTGGCAGGAGAGTTATTGGTACTCGTTGCTGACCAAGTATTAGTTGTCGGGTTGTATCGCCCGCCCGTGTTGGTCGCTTGGCTAGAGTTGAATCTCCCGCCCCAAACGATCATCTCATTACCTGTCCATACAGCCGTGGGAGAAGATCGCGGGCTTGGCGCGCCGGTTGTATTTGTTGCTGTCCAGGAGTTCGTTGTTGGGTTGTATCGTCCGCCATCGCTGGTGAGTTCACCCCAAATCAACATTTCGCTACCTGTCCATACGGCAGCATGACCAGATCGAGGCCTAGTACTCCATCAAGCTGAAAATGAGGGATGTAGGGCGGGATTTAATCCCGCCCTACATCCCGGATGCGCTCTCAGCATCCATCACTTACAGCTTGATGGAGTACTAGGAGCAGCAACAGTATTCGTGGGCATCCACGCATCGGTTGCGGGGAAATATCTTCCGCCAGTGTTGAGAACTCCGCTGGAGGTTCCGCCACCCCAAATAATCATTTCACTGCCAGTCCATACAGCAGTGTGACCAGTTCGCACACTAGGAGCGCCAGTTGTGCTCGTCGCCGTCCACCCATCACTCCCGCACGGCACAGCCACCGCCGCAATCTCCGGCAACCGATACGCCCACCCCGGCGCGTCCACCGCCACGTCCAGCGCGCCCCGCACCCCGCGCCACCATTCCTCAAATTGCGGATGGTGGATTGCGGATGGCGGATTTGCAGCAGCCGTCAAGCCGAACGCCTCACATCCCCCAATCCGCCTTCCACATTCCGCCAGCCGCAAGCGAAGCTCCCGCTCCGCCAGCACCGGGCGCGCCAGGCATTCGGCCAGCAGCAGCGGCTCGTGCTCGAGCGCCGCCCACAACGCGCCGAGCACGGCCGGCTGCCGGGTCTGCCGCGCCATCCGTTCCAACTCCGCTTGCAACTGCTCCGGCGTGAGCGCCGCGCCCGTGAAGACTTCGAGCGCGCGCGACATCCGCAGGTACTCTTCCACCTGCGCGCGCAACGCCGCCGCGGGCAGCACCTCGTCGAGCGCCGGTTTCGGTTGCGGATTGTCTGTGGGCCATAAGCGCTGCCGATGGTAGACCGCTTCGATGGCGCGCTGGGCGGCGACGCGGTCTTCAAAGGTCAGGCTCTGGCGCTTGCCGCCGGCGTGGCCGCGTGGCGCGCCGGTGTTGAAGACGGCCAGCACGGTGATGAGCAACACGGCGCACAGGGCGATGAAACGGGCAATGATGAAATGACGCTGGTGAAATGGACGGCGAGTGAACATAGCTGACCTCCTTGTCAGGGTGCGAAATGCGTAGCTGGTTACTTCGTCCAATCTTGCAGTGTCAGTCCGGCAATCTGTCCGAAATGAATGGCATTGCGGGTGACCAGAATGCACTGCTGGGCGAGGGTGATGGCGGCGATGCGGCGGTCTTGCGTGTCCAGGCGCGGCCATTGTTTGCGCAACGACTGGTCAAGCGTCTCCGCCACCGGGTCGAAATCGAGAATCGGGAGTGTGTTCAGGTCGGCAATCGTTTCGTGCAACTGGCGGTAAGCCGCAACGCAAGCCAGACCATTGGGAAATTTACGAATTTGCAGGAAGCGTCCGCGCAGTTGTTCTTCCGCCGTGATGATGGTGATGGCTACGGCGCCGGGCTGCGTCGCGGTAAGCCGGGCGGTCACAAGCTGGTGGCCGCGTTGTGCAAGGCTGAGATGATCGGTGTCGAGCACGTAGCGAATCATGACATTGCGGCGGCCTCCCGCGCGGCCTCTTCTTCGTTCAGTTGACGGCGATACGCGGCGATATTGGCCTGAAAGTCGTCCCAGGTCGGATCGTCTTTGTACTTTCCACAAATTTTCTGCCAGGGATTGGCGGCTTGTGTGTCGGGATCGAACTCGAAGGTGACGAGTTTACCGCGCGCCAGCCATTGGCTCAACGCTTCTTTTGCCTTGGCGACAGCTTCTTCCTCGGTCACGCCTTCCGCCACACAATCGGGCAGCCCGATCACCATTGCCTGATAGCCGTTGTGAAGCTGATTTTGCACGAAGATTTGATAAGACATTGCCGTTCCTCCGGCAGGCATTCTAAGACCGCTGCAAGCCGCTGGCAATCTTTACAACCGTTACAACACAGCGCGCCCCGAGATAGGCAATAACACCACCTTCGCCGTGCCATTAACGTTCTACTGCACGACCTCAACCTCCATGCCATCCTTCAGCACCTGCCCACCCTCGCCTACCGCAACCTTATCGTTCAACTGCAAGCCTTCCAGAATCTCGACGCGCTCGCCGAAATGATCGCCCAGCTTGACCTCGCGTTCCTTCAGCGTCTTGCCTTGAATGACAAACACTTTGTAGGTGCCGAACAAATACGCCGCCGCCGTTTGCGGAATGGTGAGGATCGCATCCACCTTGTCCGATTGCAGCGTCGCTTTGACGAACGAGCCGGGTTTGAGTTCGCCGCCGCGATTGACGACGAGGGCTTCGACTTCGAAAGTGCGCGTCTTTTCGTCCACGGAGGGATTGATGCGGGCGATGCGGCCGGTGAAGGTGCGGTTGGGGAAGGCTTCGAGTGTGAGGTTGACCGAACGGCCCACGCGCACCCAAGGCGACATCTTTTCGGGCACGTTCAGGCGCACGCGCAGCGGGTCTACGTTGACCAGGGTCATGACGGGCGTTTGTATTTTCAGGTATTGGCCGGCGGTGACTGAGCGCACTTTGACTGCGCCGGCAAAGGGCGCGCGGATTTGCGTGTCTTTGAGCCGCTTGCTGGCGAGGTTGAGGGTGGCCTGGGTTTGCTGCATGGAGGCGCGCAGGTTTTCGACTTGCTGCACGGCTAGGTCGTAGGTGGCTTTGGCGGCTTTGAATTTGGAATCGGCTTCATCAAAAACCTGGCGCGCGATGACGCCGGATTCGAGCAGGGCTTCAGCGCGTTTGAAACGCTGTTCGGCATCGGCGAGATCGGCGGCGGCTTTTTTGACTTCGGCGGCCTGGCGCACGTCTTTCAGTTCGCCGTCTTCTTCGCGCAAACCGAGCCGGGCGCGCGACTGAGCCAGCGCGGCGCGTTGCTGTTCCATCGTCAATTCAAACTCGACGGGCGAAATGCGCGCGAGCAGTTGGCCTTTGCTGACGCGGTCGCCGACGTCTACCAATACCTGTTCGACACGGCCTTCGGCTTCGGCGCTGACGGTGACTTCGTCAAAGGCGAAGAGCGACCCGACGGCTTCGACCGCGCGTTGTTGTTGCTGCTGTGTGACTGCGATGAGCTTGACTTTGGTTTTGGCGGGCAGGGTTTTGGGCTTTTCGGCCTCGGCCTTGGTGGCGTCTTTGCGCGAGCAGGCAGTAAGCAAACACAGCGCGCACACGGCGAGCATAAGTTTGAGGGCAGGACGATTGGAATGGTTCATGGGGTTATTGCTACACGAAAGATGAATTGACGGTTCGTCAGGATTTGGTGCTTAACTTGGTCTGGCGGAGCCTTTGGAGTGCGTGCGGCACAGGCCGCCGCTTTGGTAGTCCTTTGATTTTTAGACAACGAAGGGATTACCAAAGCGGCGGCCTGTGCCGCACGCACTCCAAAGGCTCCGCCAGACTGCGGCTAATTCGCGCCGACCTTGCTATACACCGCATTGCCCAAACGCACAAACGGGCCGCCGTCTTCGGCCAATTCATCCGTGATGGTGAACGAATGCGCGGCGACGATAGACAGCGTGCGGCGCAATTGGAGTTTCTGCCCTTTGACAGTGATCGCATCATAACTGAAGCGGATCGAAATCGGGCTGCGCCAATCGCCTTTGCTGTTGAGCTTGACGCCCGCTGAGGTTGTTTCCGTGACGGTCAGCAGCTTCGTCGCTTCGTCAAACACAAGGTTCATGCTCTCTTTGTAAACACCCGCGTCGTGTTTGCCGGTGCCAACGCCGGTGGCCGATTTGCCATCGGCATTTTTGGTGAAAGTCATCGTGCCTTCGCGCGGCGCAGGGGCAAGGGCGCTCTCACGTCCCACGTATTTGTAAGTCCAGGCGCCGACAAAATAATCCAGCGACTGTTTCTGCTGGGGCTGTTCAACGATTTGGCGTTGCTGGGGGCGCGCCTGTTGTTGTCCCGGTTGCGGCGTTTGCTGTTGCTGGGCGGCGGAAAAGAGCGCGCCTTCGGTGTCAGTGCTGACGCGTTTGAGACTGACCTCAATTTTGATGGCGTTGCCGCCGAAATCGAGCGCGCCCTCACCGGTCAGCGCGTCGCCCGCCAAGGTGAACGTGTAATCAATCGTCACCGTGGCCTGGGGTGTTTCAAAATCGGCTTTGGCCGTGACTTTCGCGCCCTCAACTTTGATGGCGTAAAGCTTGGCCTCGGTGTTGGGGCGCAACCCGGCAGTGCGGCCCGTGTATCCTGCGCCTTCTTTTTTGAAGATGACGGTGGTCGGGCGTTTGCCTTGCATCGAATTGGTTTCGCCTTCCCAGCGGCCTGTGAGCTGGTCGGTTTGGGCGAAGGCGGTGACGGTTAAGAAAGTTAGTAGTGCGATAAGAATGATTGGACGTTTCATTGTTGTTTGCTCCTAAACGCGCCAGCAAAGACCTTGCCGCGCGGTGTTATTGCTTTTGTGCGTGTCCTTCCACCAATTGAATCAAGATGCGATCCGGCCCTTCGATCAGCGCTTGTTTCAGCCCCGCTTGGGTCTTGCTGCCCTCGACCACCGTCACACCGTCCTGACGTAGCTTTTCCAGGTACTCGGTCAGATTGTCTACGCTGATGCCGACGTGGTCTACGACACGGCCTTTGGTCGAATCAAACGTGGTCTTGCCCTTCCATTGCGCGGCGTATTCCTGCTTCGGGTATTCGATGGGAAAAATGATGATGTTGACGTTGTCGAGATTCACCGAAGCCGACGGGCCGATTTGAATGCCGCGATACATGCGCGGTTCGCGCGATGCCGACACGCGCCCTTTCGTGCCAAAATGTTTCATGTACCACTGCCCCGCCGCAATCGGATCGGCGCTGAACAGGTGCAGGTGACCGAAGCGATGATGCCCGGCGGTGTTCAACTCGATCAACCCCTTGTCAGGGCTTTCGACGTAGGCGTAATAGAAACTGCCGGGCTTGGCGTTCGGATTGCCGCCGATGTCGCTGATGTCGGTGAGTGGCGTGAAAAACTTCGTGCCGAGTTTTTGCTGCCGTTCGTACTCAGCAGGCATGTTTTCGGCGCCCCAGCCGAAATGCCAGATGGCGGACGTTAGTTCCGCAGGCGGGGCCTGTTTGACCTTGTTGAAGAGAAGCCAGGATTTCTGCGCCCAGACGGCATCCTGCCCGTTGAACTTGGCTTTCTCGCAATCGAAGCGGCTGGTGTAAAACTCCAGCGCGCGTTGCGGGTCGGTCGTGTTGAGTTGCAGGTGATGGAAGTGAGCGGTGTTGGCGAGTGCGTCTTGCCTGGCGGCGGCTTGCGCCAGCAGCGTGATGACACCGGCGGCGAACGCCATAAAAAGCAGCGGGAACTTATGCATCAGTTGAATCCTCCGCAGGAAATTCACGAATGAGAATTTGTTTGACCTCGCGGTCGAGCACAGGAACATCGTTGTTGACGACGGCCCAGACTACTCTGTAATCCACGCCGAAATAAGCGTGGGTCAAGCGGTCGCGCATGCGTCCAATCGCCCGCCATTCGACTGCCGGAGCTTTTTGCCTGATTTCTTCGGGTATGTGTTTGGCCGCTTCGCCGATGATTTCCAAACTGCGCGTGAAGGCGCGCTTCAGTATGTCGTCTTGCATGAAGGCGGCTTCCTCAAGCTGCGTGGCGTTTTGCTGAAGAAAAGCGGTCTCTTGCAGGATGTGTTGCAGATACTCACGTGTTGAAGGGGGCATATTCCACCTCGCGCAAAATGTGCGGGCCGATAAACGGGCTGAGCGATTCGGTCGTCACCAGATCAACCTTCCGCTCAAACAAATCTTCCAGCCAGTCGCCGAGACCCACGAAGTTTTTTAAGCTGATTTGTTCCGGCTCCAACTCAACCAAAATGTCCACGTCGCTTTCCGCATTGGCTTCGTCCCGCACGAACGAACCGAACAAGCCACAACGCTTCACGCCAAAGCCCTGCAATTCGGCTTGGTGCTGTTGCAGCAGTTGCAGCACTTGTTGTTTGGTTTGGACCAGCATTGCCGTTTCCTCGTGCGACCGACGTTTTGCGCCTAGTACTCCATCAAGCTGAAAATGAGGGATGTAGGGCGGGATTTAATCCCGCCCTACATCCCGGATGCGCTCTCAGCATCCATCACTTACAGCTTGATGGAGTACTAGCTTATACGCAAAACCCGCCAAGCGGAATCCGGCTTGGCGGGTTTTGTGGGAACCAATGCGGCCAACAGCCAGCCAGACTAATCGCTCGCCCGCACCCAGCCGTGCGCCGCGTTGTCGCGCTGTCCGCCCGACTCGACGTAAGCGATCTTCATCTTTTCGAGCGCGTCCGCCGTCAGCGGATTGCGCTTGGCGTTGACGTCCACGTTGTAAAGCTTGGCCGCGTTTAGCCCGAAGATTTTCGCCTTGTCCTCTTTGGTGATCTTCTTGTAGCCGAATTTCTCGCACATCTCATCGGTGATTTGGAACCGTTTGAAGGCGTCAATGCCCCATTGCGGCGATCCCCACCAGAGACAATCCGTGCCCCAAACCACATGATCAGCGCCGTAGTATTTGATATTCTTGCCCATGCCGTGCATCGCCATAACCGGGTCAGTCACGGCCAGCACATTGAAGAAGCTGCCAATCTCGCAATAGACGTTGTTCATCTGCGGATTGCGCTTCTTGATGTCCATCAGCACGCTGTGCCAGAGAAAATCGCCGGTCTGCGGATCGTACTGATTGCTCTCTTTCCAATTGGGTTCGTTGGAGCCGTGTTTGATCGCCGAGTGATAGACGACAAAATTGAAATCAGGATTGCGCAGGGCCGCTTTCTCGACGTCTTTGGGATTGGCCAGATGACCCAGCGTGCGCGATTGATAAGAATAGCCCTTGTGCGTGCTAATCAGCTTGATGCCGCGTTTACGCGATTCTTCGATAAAGAATTGCGAATTGTCATCGTCGAGCTGGAAGCCGTTGCCGGTTTGCGCCGGGTCAGTGTGGCAATACCATTTCCAGGAACTGATGCCATAAACCTTGATCTCGCGTTCCATCTGTTCGATGAGTTCGGCTTTGTTCATCTGATTTTTGACTTTGTCCCAGTAATGGTTCGGCGCGAGATTGCCCTGATTCAGCGCGCGCTGCGAGCCGGCGAGTTGGTTGATCTTTTTGCGCCCTTCATACATCACCCAACTGGGCAACACTCTGCCGCCAATGCCCGGCGTGCGGGCGGCGCCTTCCAACACTTTGCCGTCAGCATCGCGCAGGTTTTCTTTGGTGGGCACGCCCGAAATGACCACCATCGAAGTGTCGCTGTCAAAGTACATTTCTTTGACGAAGTTTTGGAAGCCATACGCTTCGGAATCATTCTTCAGGTTGAAACCCATATTCTTGACGAAATCCATTGTGCGAAAGCCGCCAATGGGCGCGCCGTTGGTGAAATGCGCCTGCACGTCAATGATGAAGTATTCGCCTTTCGGGAACTTTTCATCCGTTGCCGCCGCTTCCCAAGTCTCAGCCTCATCCACATCCCAGACTTTGCCGAACACCTGGTTTTGAGCCATGAAGCAGGTCGCCAGACCCATCGAAGTGCGCATGAAGTCGCGCCGCTGCATGCCTAGCTTCTTGGCGCGCTCTTCTGATAGATCGCCGATCAAATGTTCGACCATCTTTTGCGGTTCTGATTGCGGGCGCGGCGTGAACTCTTCGTTCGAGACGGCCTGCGTCGGCAGCGGCGAATCCACGCCTTTTTTGCGGTCACGTTGGTGTTTACGAATCCACATTGATTGACTCCTGGAAGAATCTCCCACGAAGACACACGAAGGAACAGCAAGGAGACTCGCTTTAACTTCGTGCCCCTTGGTGTGTCTTCGTGGGAAGGTTTGTTTACCGTTCAGAAGAACTGCTGGCCGAACCGGCGGCTTGCGGCGCGCGCAGATTCTGACCATCGAGCGTGTAATCCATCCAGCCGATCATCATTTCCTCCCAGGTCTGGTCGCCCCAGCGGACGGTGATCTTCGGGTCGGGATTGAATTTATTGTTGGTCGAATTGTCGTGATGCGCCGTGCATTCGATGCGGCTGCCTTTGGGCGCCGCTACCGGCTCTTTGACGAAGTAGCACAATTGCCAATTGAAGTCGTATTTCGGCACGCTCAACAGAATTTTCTCTTGGCCGTTGGGATAGACAAGTTTGTATTCAAAATCTTTGCCGCGCACGTGCATGTGCGGCATGAACATGTGAAGGTGCGCATCCTGCGTGAAGGTATAGGAGGAATGCGATTCAAAATTCGCCTCGCCCGGCGGGATCACCAATTTGCGCTGATCCACGGTGACCGGTTGCGTAAACATACGCTTTTCAATCGGCCCTTTGGCGAACCATAGGCCGATGCTGGTGCGATCTTTCGCCGCGATGCCATTGGTCGTGTAATGCATTTGAAAGACGAAGGTCGAGCCTTTCTTCACCAGTTTGGCTTGTCCAGGGGCCAGGGTGAGCGGATCCATCCCTGGCGCCCAGCCCAATAAATTGGCATCGAACATGCCCGTGCCGCCGCGCGCCGCTTGTGCTTGCCCTTGCCCCTGTTGGTTCTGTTGGCGTTGGCCTTCCTCTGGATTGCCGCCGCGCAATTGACCGGGGGAAATCTCACCCGCAGGCCAAGCCACGCCCTCACGCACAAAAACAATCACGTGATGCACGACGCTCGCCTCACCGCGTTTAATCTCGGCGAATTGCACATATTTGTCTTCGGTGAAGTTGGTGGGCACGGCCCAATAACGATATGGCACTGTGCCATCGGCGGGAATTGCCGCTGCTTCATTCATTGAGAGTACGACGTCGGGCTGGCCGAATTTCCAACCGGTGTTGGAAAACTTCGGCGCGACGGGTAAATCTTTCGGATCGCCTTCCGGCGCGCCCGCCTCGACCCAGGCCCGGATCGTTTCAATCTGCGGCACGCTCAGGCTGCTGTCATTGGCGAATTGACCGTGCTTCGGATCGGCATACCAGGGCGGCATCTCTTTACTGGAAACTTTTTCGCGAATGGATTTGGCCCAGGGGCGAACTTCTTTATAAGACATCAATCCCATCGGGGCCATCTCGCCTTGGCGATGGCAGACGACGCATTTGGCGAAAAAGATCGGCGCTACATCTTTTGTATACGTGACTTTCGCCGCATTCACCGTCGGGCCTGCTGGCTTGACCACGGCAAACGCTAACAACAGCGCACAGGTAAAACTCAGTGCCAGCGCGCTTCCCTTCCTATTTCCGGTTCGCATAAGCAACTCCTTTGCTCGTTAATTGAGACTCAACTTGATCTGCGTTGTTTGTTTGTTCAATCGGTACGCGAGCGCCAATGCAGGCGGCACTCGTCAATTTACTTTTGGCGGAAAACTTGTGTTGGTGTAGACGGCACAGCGAAAGCTGGCAGCACGTCTTCGCGCCAAGATGCAGCTTGGCGTTTTGGCAATGCTACTTCAGCGCCGAGTAATCGGTCGCCAGCATAAAAACGGAAACGACTTTGTCCACCAGCTTGCCATTCTCTTCGCTCTTCTTGCGCGCGGCCTGCCATTCAGGATCAGCCCCGAAGGCTTTCCAGGCCGCCGCCCGCGCCTCGGGTGAAGGATAGGCCAGCATATAAATCAAGGTGTTTTCTGAACCGCTCTCTTTTTCGGTCGGGCCCCAGAAACCCACAATCTGCATACCGTGTTTTTTGAAAAGCTTGACCGTGTGATCGCGGAACCGCGCATGCAAGGCTTCCAGCTTGCCCGGCGCGGCGTAATAGGTGCGCATCTCAAAATAGCGCGAATCCTTGGCCAGCGACGGGCTTGGCGCCAGGGTTGGCGTCGGCGCAGGTTGTGCGGCGGGCGACTGTGTGCCCGTTTGGGCCAACGCCGCGCATGAACCAGCAGCAACAAGCAGAGCCAGAAAAAGCATTTGCGGTGCTCTAAGCATCAACATTTCTCCTCGGAAAAGTGCCAATTGTTTGCGATAGTGACGCGGTTGCGAAAGCGGGCGCATTCTAGCCTACTGACCAACCGGTAAGCAACGGGTAGGAAGGCAAAAGGTAATTGACCGAAAGCAAAAATTCAGCGGCGCGCCTCGACCCGCAGCGCAAATCAAAATCACGGACGCGCAACCGAAGCTACAGGCCCAGGTAGTAACTATTTTTTCAAGCTCGGCGTTTCTAAAAAGCAAAAAGCACGAGAGCCTCGTCACTCTCGTGCTTTTGCCTTCGCGCCCTTGTGGTGGAGTTGAGGGCGAACTGAAATCTATCGCCTGATGAGAGGGCTAGTCCTTGGGTGCGTAATAGCCTTGCCGCGCGCGAATCCGCAAGTCGGGGCGCGTTGGCAATTGAATTTTGATGCGCCGGAATTTGCCGTCATTCGTCTCGTTGCTTGAGTAATAGCCCAACAGGTATTGCGCCTGTAATTCCGCCGCAATTTGCCGGAAGACCTTCTCCAGTTCTTCGTCCCGGTCTGGCAAAAACGCCACGCCGCCCGTTTCCGCCGCCAACGTGCTCATCGCATTGTGCCCACGCATGCTGATTTTATTTAAGCGAATCGAAGGGCCACTCGGATTGATGGCGTAAAACAAAGTGTCGGTGCGCTGCAACTCGCGCTGGGTATCGGCCAGCCGATGCGTTTCGCTGTGATTATCTTCGCCGTCAGAGATCACGACGACCACGCGGCGCGCGCCCGGGGTGGCATGATCGCCAAGGTACTGGGCGGCTTTGGCCACCGTGTCAAAAAAGGCCGTTCCCTCTTTGGTCGGTTCCAGCGTGCTCAGGCTCGCGGCGACTTTATCCACACTTCCTGTGCGTTCTCCAACCAGTTTGGGGTCAAAGCCGATTGAAAAGACAGCGACGGTGTCAGAAGGTTTGAGCACTTCTTTCAAAAAGCGCGTGGCCGCCAGTTTTTCGAATTCAAAGCGTTCACGCACACTGCCTGAAACATCAAACAGGAGCGCCATTTCCAAAGGCGTTTTGCCCGGCTCACCCAAACTTTGGAGTTGCTGTGCTTGGCCTTCTTCTTCTAACTGGAAATCTTCGGCCCGCAGCTTTCGCATCGGCTCGCCATTGGCATCGGTGACTGAAACCGGCACTGCGACCAGATTGGAATTGATGCGAAAGGTATCGCCACTGTTTTCAGGCTCCTTTTCAGGTTTCGCCACCTGCTTGGGAGGCGGTTGCGTATGCTTAGGTTCTTCACCAGGCCGCGTGGTTGGAGGCACGGGCGGCGGTTGTGTAATCGTCGGGACATTCAGTTTGTAATCAACCGCTGGCGCCCGTTTCGTTGATGCCGGCGGAACCGGCGTGGGCGTGGGCGTCGGAGTTGGCGTAATATGCCGTGCAGGTTCGGCGGTCTTACCCTTTTTCCCCTGGGCCAATGCACATACCGTCAAAGTCGAAGCTAGAAAGGCGCAGAGTAAAAACCAGCCGAATCCGTTTACCCCACCCCGACAGGTTTTCGGCGCTGGGAATTTCAATTTCACGACTCCTTGCAACATTCGCCTCAGCATCAAGCCCTCCTTTAACACACACTATTGGAGGAACACGCCTTCTAAAGCAAACGAGTGGCAAATGACATTTAGGTATCATTCACCACTCGTTGCCGTTTACCTAGCGCACCAGCGCCCGCCAACCCGCACCAGGAGCCATTTTCCTTACGGCACGCGCGAGGTCGTGGTTTCCCGCGGGCGGGAATTTTCCATTGAGGTACTGACCGGCTTCTGCACCCGCACCGGGTCAGGTTGCGTCGTCATCCCTTTGTTCACCAAAATCTTTACTTCAACGCGGCGGTTCTGTTCACGCCCTTCTTTACTGAGGTTATCCGCCACCGGCTGCGCTTCGCCATAACCAAACGGCGTGATGATGCGCCGCAAGGGAATCATATGGTTTTCAGCTAAATAACGAACCACGGCATCGGCACGTTTTTGACTCAACACACGATTCTTGTTTTCGTCACCATCTGCCGAAGCGAACCCCATGACCTCAATCATATAAGCCTTTTCAGTCTTGGCCTGGGTCGCAATTTCATCCAGGACCAACTTCGCTTCGGGCAACAAATCAAATTTGTTGACCTTAAAGTTGACCGTAATGCCGCGCTTGGCTTCGTAATCATCAAGGCTGGAAAACCAGGTTTCCATGCGGCGATTGGTCGCTTCAACCCCTGCAATCGCGGCATCAGCACTTTCCTGCGCGGCCTTCGCCCCGCCTTTTGCAGCATTGGAGATAGCTGCCAATTCTTCCAATTGGCCAGATAATCGCTTAGCGTTTTCTTCTGTTTGGGTAATGCGGGTTTCAGCTTCGCCCACGCGGCCTTCAACCGGCGTAACACGGGTTTCCACATTGCGCGCGACGACTAGCGCGTCTTCCGTGAACCGAATCTTTTCCGCCGCCAAGCTGCCATTCGTGTCACCTTTACCTTCGACTTCGACACTCAATCCACGCAGCAATAAAGTTGTGTTGTAATTTTTGGCGCGGCGGAATGGATTACTCTTCTTTTCTTCAACCTTCGTGAAATTGCCTAAGGCCACCCGCACATCACCGCCAGTCAAATCTCGGACGATGAAATTATCAGCATCACGGTTAATAATCACACCCATAACCTTGGCTTTTTGCCCCGGCACCATTTTGACGAGGTTGGCGTCCGAAGCGCTATTTTTCGTATCTTTGCCAGCGTTTTGTGCGAAACCAGGTGCAACTGCCAGCACCACGCCACACAAAACCAAGCTGAAACGATTGATCTTCATGTTCTTCTGTCCTCCCAGTAAATCTACGACCCAGAGATTTTTTTTGCAAACTGGCAAGCTTTAGGAGCTTGCGGCCTCACCACAAGGCACGTGCATTGGGCATTAGAGCAACGCGCGTGCCAGGAATCAAGCAGTTTCCTCTGTAAAAGCTATTGCACTCTCCGGAAATACCTTAGACATTCCTTCCCCATTTACCGCTAACTATTGCGTGACGGTCTTCACGGAATTTTGCTTAGGTATTGATCTGAAAGCAGTACATTTTGCATAGCGGGATGCAGATATTACATACACATCCTTGCCCAGCCTTTTCGCCAATCTCATAAGCTTGCGAACGCACCTTGGGAAAAACAAACTTGGCGACCTTTCGCGACACGAGATCAACCCCTATCTCATTTAACGGCGAAAGTACCGCCAGACTTACTTGCTCACAAGTCCCAAAAAAACATCCCAAAAAAACCTTTTTGCACAAAAATGAAGAGGACAAACCAATTTTCATGCGCTAGAATCACGCGCCGCGAAAGAAAATTAGACATGCGCCGCCCCGGCGACTTCTAAAATGCGGTTTACCTTACCTTTGAATTCGAGCAGAATAAGTTTCAGACACGAGGTCAGCCCTGTTGTGCTGTTCCATAGAGTTTAGATCTCGTTTTGATCGTGGGGGGTTTCCCCGCTGATTGCGCTTTACGTCAACTGCGTTGCCCCACCAGCTAGCTGGTTTTGATTTACACCAAGCTGCTTCTGGTGTACGAAAACACAATCATCCGCAAGTCCTCGCATTCAAAGCTGAATCAATTCGAATAACCCTTAGACAATTTCTTGGGAGGACAATATGCCCATGACAGGCGGTAAAGAAACTACCGGTCAGACTCATCAGACCGCATGGCTCAAACGCTGGGTAATGCTGGCCTGCTTGATGATTGGAAGCCTGGCAGTGCTCGATCATTTGGGCGGTAGCCTGACCTCGTATGCACAGAAGCGGCCCGTGCGCAGCGTAGCTGCGCAAAACAATGCGGCCTCTGACTGTGTCTACTTGAAAGACCCCGAAGCCATTCGCGGCGCTCAACTCAGGCATCGTCGTGAAGTTTCGCGGGCAACCGAGAGCTTTGCCGGTCAATTGCCAAATCAGGTCACACGGCTGGTTGGCGCGAATGAGATTCCGCGCAAAAACTTTATTGACAACATCCTTTTCAACCGGATGCAGAATGACAATATACAGTCGGCGCCGCTGTGCTCGGATAGCGAGTTTCTGCGCCGTGTCACGCTTGATCTGACCGGACGCATCCCGGCACCAGAAGCCGTGACGGCATTTTTGGCGGACGAAAACCCTGACAAGCGCGACCTGTTGGTAGACAAGCTGCTCGCCTCGTCCGAATTCACCGACAAGTGGACGAATTTTTATGGCGACTTGTTCAAGAACACGGCTTTTTCCGCCAACATCAACCGCTTCCGTGGCGGACGTGATGCTTTCTATAAATACATCAAAGACTCTGTCGCGATGAACAAGAGTTGGCGCGATATGGCGATTGAGATCGTCACTGCCAATGGCGACAGCTTCGCCAACGGGGCGACCAATTTCCTGATCGGCGGTTTTGTGCCGATGGGACCGGCGCAGGACGTGTATGACGGCATGGCGGTCGAAGTCTCGCGTACCTTTCTGGGGTTGACTTCGATGGATTGTCTGCTCTGCCACGATGGCGCTGGACATTTGGATGCAGTCAATTTGTGGGGAGCGCACACCACGCGCTTTGACGCTTGGGGGCTGGCGGCCTTCTTCACGGGCTACAATCGCAGCACCACCACCGTTTTCACGAACGTCCAAAAATATGGCATCACTGAAACCGTCAATCGGGCTTACCAGTTGAATACGACCACCGGCAACCGCTCGAACCGGCAGCCGACCAATGGCAAGAACGTGGTTGACCCCGCGTATATGTTCAATGGCGGCGGCAACGTCAAGACAACTGAAAACCGCCGTGAAGCCTTTGCGCGTTACCTGGTGGCCGATCCGCAATTCGCGCGCGCGCAGGTCAATTATCTGTGGGAAGCGTTGATGGTCGAGGCGCTGGTTTCGCCTTCTAACACCTTCGATCTGGCACGGCTGTCCCCTGAACAGCAGTTGCCTGACGGCTGGTCGCTACAGCCGGCAAATCCCGAATTATTGCAGGCGCTCGCGGAAGAGTTCGCCTTCAACAATTTCGATATTCGCCACATCATCGGCTTGATCGCCAAATCAAATGCCTATCAACTCTCTTCGCAATATCCGGGCGAATGGCGCGTGGATTACGTGCCGTATTACGCGCGCAAATATGTCCGCCGGCTGGGAGCGGAAGAGTTGCACGATGCCATCATGGTCGCGACAGGCGTCCCGACCATCTTTGCCGATCCTGACAATGGCAACAAAAACCGTGTCGGCTACCGCATGGTGGATGATAACAATCCGCAGAAAACCACATTCTGGGTCGAGTGGGCGATGCAATTGCCGGAGCCAGCGGAACCCCGCAACAGTGGCAACAATGCCTTCCTGAATTCGTTCCTGCGCGGTGACCGCGATCAAAAGTTACGCACGGACGAACCCTCGATTCTGCAGGCGTTGAACATGATGAATAACGGCTTCGTGATGGGGCGTATCCATCAGGGCAATACTGCTGTTGTCACGTACCCGGACACGCGGACGTACAATTCGACGGTGCGGACGCTGCTGGCCAAGGTCAATCTCTCAAACGACGAATTGGTCAATACGCTTTATCTGACCACGCTCTCGCGCAAACCGTCGGCGGAAGAAATGGCGAAGATTACGCCGTACTTCAGCCGCATGACCAAGCAACAGGTCGCGGAGCATCTGCAATGGGTGTTGCTCAACAAAATGGATTTCCTATTCAACTACTAGGCTGACCGACATCGGTCCTCATTTTTGCAAACGAGGTAAAACCATGACAGATCATCTTCATCCAGATCATTCTTGTGAAGTCTGCCAACCGATGAAACCGGCCAATCGCCCGATGTTTGGCCCCATTTTCGGTCGGCGCACGTTTATCAAATCCACCGCCGCCGGGTTGACCGGCGCCTTCATTTCACCGTGGGCGAGCCATGTGCAAGCCGCGACCAGCACCGCCGTTGGTGCGAAACTCGTGGGCCGCGCGCGCAATTGCATTTTCATTTTGCTCAATGGCGCGCCCAGTCACAGCGACACCTTCGATTTGAAACCCGGCGCTTACACGCCAGCGGACTTCAATCCAACCACCAAAAACGGCGTGCTCTTCCCGCAGGGGTTGATGCCGAATCTGTTCAACCAACTGGACAAGATCGCCATTGCCCGCAATCTGCGTTCGCCCGCGCTCGTGCATGGTTTGCAACAGATTTGGGCGCAGATCGGACGCAACCCGACTTCGCAACTGGGCAAAGTCGCGCCCAATCTCGGTTCGGTTGTCGCGTTGGAATTCGAGAAAGAACGCCAGGCCAATCAAAAGCTGCCGGGCTTCCTCGCGCTCAATGCTGGCACCATCGTCGGCTCAGGCTATTTCAATCCACGCTATACGCCTTTCGAGGTGGCAGCGGCGGCGACGGGGTTGGGGAATCTGACCAATGCGGATGGCGCAACCAATTTCAACACGCGCTATGACATGCTGGCCGATTTAGACGGCGGGCTGCGTGCCGGCACAAATGGGCCGGACATCAAGGCGATGGATGATTTCTATCAGCAAAGCCGCGCGTTGATGTACAACCCTGAAGTTGACACGGTCTTCCGCTTTGACGCCACCGATCAAACCCGTTACGGCAATTCAGGCTTCGGCAACGGCTGCATTGTGGCGCGCAATCTGTTGAAGGCCAATCTCGGCACTCGCTACATCCAGTTGGGTCTCGGCGGCTGGGATAATCACTCCAACATTTATGGTGCGGCGGGCGCGCGCAACGGGGCGATTTATGGCCCGGCGACGCAATTGGATCGTGGGCTGAGCAACCTCATCACCGATCTGGCGGCAGCGCCCGGCACACGCGGCGGCACGTTGCTCGATGAAACCCTGATCGTGTGGATGGGTGAATTTGGGCGCACCGTCGCGGCGCCGAACGGCAACGGCGGGCGCGATCACTTCTTCCAGCAATTCTGCGGCTTCGCGGGCGGCGGCATCAGCGGCGGACGCACCGTCGGCATCACCGATAGCGTTGCGCGCAACGTGGTCGAACCCGAATGGTCGCAAGGCCGCCCCTCGGCGGCGGAAGACATGGCGGCGACCATCTATTCGGCGCTCGGCATTGATTACACGACGAAGCGTTTCGACGATCCGTTCGGACGCGGCTTCGAGTATGTGCCCTTCGCGTCCGAAGGCGCCTGGTATCCGATGCTGGAATTGTTTAGCCGCGCTATTGACAACAGCAAACGCATTCCGGAAACAGGCCGCGACACCGGTGGCCGCCCGATCAGCAACTAGACTTCGCTGATTGGCCCCGATCAGGCAGGCCAAGCTGTTTTCCCAAACTTAACGCGAGACCGAAAGGTCTCGCGTTTTTCTTTGGCCGGGCAAAGAAAACTCAATCAACCGGCGAGCTACATTTCAACTGCATCCCGCCCTGCCCCCCCCGTGGCACACCCGGCGCAAAGAATGTCGCGTATGGCAGCGGGAATTCGCCATTCACCGCTGCGGTTGCGCCAGTGTCGCCGAAGAACAGAGCGAGAGAAAAGCGCTGTCAATTCTCCACCTGACATTCCTTCCTGAAGGCCTGAAGGCCTGAAGGCCTGAAGGTTAGCGTGCGGTGCGGCAGAGGGAGCGGTAGCAGCTTAGTGACTCCGCCCGCACATTCGGAATCACCAGTTCGCTACCGCTCGCTGACGTGCGCATACCATTTAGATCGGTTTTCACTACGGTGTACGGGAAAACCGCGCAGCGTGACAGTACCGCGCGCGTGAGCAAGCGGCGCGTCAAGCTTGCTCCCTTGGCTGAATTGCCAAAGCACCGCTTGCTCACGCGCGCGGTACTGTCCCCACGTCAACTGACTCCCGTAAACGCAACTGCAAACCGCTCTAGTACTCCATCAAGCTGAAAATGAGGGATGTAG
>JACPYM010000092.1 GCA_016196035.1 Acidobacteriota bacterium
AGGGACTGGGGGCTAGGGACTAATGAAATCAGCCCCTAGCCCCCAGTCCCTAGCCCCTAGTACTTCATCAAGCTGAAAATGAGGGATGTAGGGCGGGATTAAATCCCGCCCTACATCCCGGATGCGCTCTCAGCATCCATCACTTACAGCTTGATGGAGTACTAGTCCCTTTACACCGCAAAACTCGTCAAGGCGTAACGACCACGCTGTAACTCTGACTGCCGGTGCAGGCGCCCTGCGTCGCCGTGATCGTGAAGTTGTACGTGCCGGGTGCTACCGGGTAGCCGAAGAGCAAACCGGCGGAACTGAACAGCGTCACGCCCGGCGGCAAGCTGCCTGCCGTCACCGCATAGCTGTACGCACCCGCTGGTGACGCCGTGACGTAGTTGTTGTAGAGCGTCCCCACTTTGCCGTTCGGCAAGCTGGCGGGCAGGCTAATTGTCGGACAACCTCCACTGCCGATCATGATCGTGTAAGACTGGCTGCCCGCGCAGCCTCCGAAGCCCGTCGCCGTCACTGTGAACGTAGACGAACCATTCGCGGACGGCGTGCCGGAAATAAGCCCGGTGGCCGCATTGAGGGACAGCCCGGCTGGCAACGTCCCGGTGCTGACGGCAAAGGTGTAATTGCCGCCCGCCGGCGCCGCGCTGAGTTGCTGGCTATAAGCCGTGCCCGTCGTGCCATTCGGCAAGCTGCCCGGCGACAGCACAACGGTCGGGCAGTTGATGATCAGCGTATAGCTTTGCGTCGCATTGCAACCGTTGGCGAGTTGCGCCTTGATGCCGAAGCTGTAAGTGCCGGTCACCAACGGCAAGCCGCTGATGACGCCAGTCGAAGCGTTCAACGTCAACCCGCTCGGCAAATTCCCCTGCGCCAGCGAGAAGGTGTAGCTGCCCGCCGGGGAAACGCTGAGGGGTTGTGAATAGGCCGCGCCCGCTGTGCCCGCGGCAAGTGCCGTCGGCGTGATCGTCACCGTGGGACACACGATGGTCAGCGTGTAATCGCGGAAGCCTGAACAGCCAATAGCCGCTGTCGCCGTCACGCGGAAGTTGAAGCTGCCCAGCGTGGTTGGCGTGCCGCTCAGCACACCCGCGCTCGACAACGTCAGGCCCGGCGGCAACGTCCCGGTGAAGCTGAACGAAAACGGCCCGCCGGTATTCGGGCTGACGCCGATGGTTTGGGTGAAAGGCACATTTGACGCTGCGGTTGGCGGCAACGCCGACAGCGTGTAGGTCGGGCAGCCGGTCGCCGTCAGGAAATACTCGCCCGTCGTGCTCGCCTCGCTGGTGACACGAATGCGGTAGACGCCTGGGGCCAAGCTGCCGACAGCCAGGCTCTCGTTGCGGCCATCAGCCAACGCGACACCACTGGCGAGCAAGACATTCGCCGGGCTGTAAAGCTCAATATGCGGATTGAGCACATTGACGAATTCGCCCGGCCCATCGCTTGGCGTGCTGGTTTCCAGTAGCAACGCCGGTTGCCCCGCGCCCAGCGTGACGCTGTACCAATCGTCGCCAGGGGGCTGCTGAATGAGAGTGCTCTGGCCCGTGCCGACAAAGGCGTTCGGCCCATTGTTGAAGGCCAACAACAGGCGATTCGGCCCCTGCGTGCCAGCGGCCTTGATGCCCACCGTCGCGCTCACACCATTGTCATTCGTGCCGCTGTTACGACCCGTCGCCAGATTCTGGTAGTTGAACTGAATCCGCCCGTCCGCGTACAACTGCGCTTCGTAGGTCAACCCGCCCGCCCGTGGCGAGTCGTTGAAGAACGAAGTGTTGTTCCACTGAATGGTCAGATGCTGATTCGCACCTGATCCGCTCACTTGGAAGTAGACATGCGTGCTGGCGGCCCCCGTCAAAAACTGATCATCCCAGAAGGGCGCGATGCCAGCCAGCGCTGGCGAGGTCGTCAGATCGCCGTTGGTGAAGGTGGTATCAGTGCCGCCGAAGGTCAGCAAGCCGTTGCTGCTGATGCCGACAGTCGTGTTGTTGGCGCCGAAGAAGGGGAAGTTGAAGCCAATGGGAATTGTCGCGGCACCGTCATCTTGCCCATCCAAGGCGGTGACGACCGTACCCGTGCCGCTGATGTTCTCGAACGCGAACGGCACGGCGCTGGCGAGATAGGTCATTTGCGGCGCAATGCCGCCCAGCGCGCCCCGGTTGCCCCCGATGGGTTGCGCGGTGGCGAAAGTATCGTTGGCTTCGGTGTCGAAGGCGGCGTTGCGCGTCACCACCAGGTTGTAAGTCACCGCGCTCGCGGCGCTGGTCACACGGGCATAGTACGTGCCGCCCGCGCCGATGGCGAAGTTGCTGACGACACTGTCCAGGTTGGTGGAACCACCGACGCCTGTGGCGATGGTCGCGCCGCCGGAATTGAGCAGGTCAACATTCGCTGTTGCCGTACCTTGTCCCTTCACCCCCAGCGTGACGACATCGCCAGCGCTCGCCGTAAAGGAGTAGAGGTCGGGGGTCGGATTGGGCGGTGAGAGCAGCGTGCTCTGGCCGGTACCGACGAAGGCGTTCGGCCCATTGTTAAAAGCCAGCAGCAGGCGCATTAACCCCTGATTGCCGGCGGCCTTGATGCCGACCGTCGCACTGGCCCCGTTGTTGCCCGCCGCCGTGCCGGAGACGAGGTCTTGATAGTTCAACTGAATGCGCCCGTCGGCGAAGAGTTGCGCCTCGTAGGTGATCGTGTCGCCTGCCGCCCCGCCGGAGAAGAAGCGCACCTTGTTCCACTGGATGGTCAGGTGTTGGTTCGGCCCGGCGCCGCTGACTTGCGAGAAGACGTTCGAGCCGGCCACCCCGCCTGCCGTGTGCTGGTCATCCCAGAACGGCGCGATGCCAGCCAGTGACGGGGCAGTCGTTAGGTCGGAGTTGGTGAAGGTGCTATCCGTGCCGCCGAAGACCAGCAAGCCGTTGCTGCTGACGGAGACATTGGTGTTGTTCGTGCCGTAGAAGGGGAAGGTGAAGCCAATGGGGATTGAGGTGCTGACATCGTCCACACCCGTCAGCGGGGCGATGACTGTCCCCGTGCCGCTGATGTCCTCGAACGCGAACGACACGGCGGCGGCTGAATAACCGGCGTTGTCCGACACGCCTGTGACCGCGCCGCGCTGGGCGCTGGCCTGGGAGGTGGAGAGCGTAATGAACGAGGCGTTGATGTCCTGCGCAGTGCCGAGCGTGTTGTTGGTCGCGCCGGCCAGCGTACCCTCGGCTTCCTGCGCCGCGTTCAGGATCACTTGTAGTTGGTAATTGCCGGTCGTGTTGCTGGCGCCGCTCACTTTGAAGGTATAGGTGCCGGCAGCCGTGGCGGCGACGGTTTGCAGCAACGCATTCTGCCCCGCCGCGGCGGCGGTGGCGCTGCCGATGACGGTGTTGCTCGGATTGCAGAGCGTGACCGACGGTTGCAGCCCCGCCGAGGTTGCCGTCACCACGAGCGTGAGCGTCTGGTTCGGATCAAGGTTCAGCGTAAAGTTGTCAATGTCGCCGGCAAAGTTGATCGTCCCCGCAATGCTGGGATCGTAGACCAATGAGCCGAGCGGATTCTTCGCCAGCAGCGGCGTCGGGTAAGGCACCGTGCCGATGTCTACGCCATAATTCGCCGTGAACGCCGCGCCCGGATTGCCAAAGGCATCGGTGATGAGGCCCGCCGCAATGCTCGCCGTCAGCGTCCCTTCGACCGTGATGCCCGACAGCGTGAAGCGCGCGGTTGTGTTGCCCGGCAAGACGGTGACGCCGCTGACAGTAGCGCCCGCGATGCCGCTCAGCGCCAGGTCAGAGGTTTGAACGGAGGCCGGATCAACCGGCTCGTTGAAGTTCACGTCGTAGGTGAACGGTCCCGGCAAAGTAAAGACCCCGCCGACTGGTGGCACGGTTGAAGTGACCTGTAGCAGCAGCGCGTCATAACGAAAGACGCCGCTGAAGGCCAGCAACGGACTGTTGTCGGGGTTGCGCAGGACTGCGCCCGCCGCCATCGCCATCGTATGCGGCCCCTGCGTGGAGAACGGCGCGCTCGCAAAATTGAATATCACCTGCGTCGGCGTATTGACGATGAACGTGTTGGCCGGCACACCGTCCACCGTGAAGTCGCTGGCCGCCACACTTGCGACCTGGATCGGGTCGCTGAAATTGACCGTGTAACTCAACGGGATCGTGGGCAAGATCGCGCCGACCGCTGGCACTGTGGTCGTCACCGCCAAACCGATAGGAACTTTCTGGTAATAGACATTGGGGTCTTTGCGCCCCGCGCCGCCCGCCAGATCGTCGCGGTTATCCGACCAGACAACATGGAACGCGCCATTCGTGGCGGCAGCCGTGTTGTAATCACCCATATAGACGCTGTTGATCAAACTGTCGCGTCCGAATTCCGGCAACGACGCCACACTGCTGACCGCAAAGCTAGGCGCGAAGGTGAGCGTCGCGCCGCTGATCGAGGCGACGCGTCCGTAGTATTTGAACAGATTGTTGTTGGCCGCGTCTTCCTGCCGGCTGTAGTAAAAAATGCCGAGCTTCGTGCCGTCCGGCGTCACGGCCAGCGTCGGCTGCCATTGATCGGTGGTGGTCGCGTCGTCGTTGACCTTGACCGGCGCGCTCCAGGTCGCGCCGCCGTCCGTAGACTGCACGACGAACACGTCCGCCTTGTCCGCGCCCGCGCCTTTGTTGTTGTAGGTCACATAGAGATTGCCGTTGATGGGATTGACGGCGGCGTGCGGGAACTCGCTGCTGCGAAAGCCTGAAAAAGAACCGGTGCCCTGACGCAAGCCGGTCAAACCGAGGTCGCCGTTCGTGCCACCGACCAGGCCGGAAGCTACGGTCACAGCCGCGCCGAAGGTCACACCGAAGTCGGTGGACTTGCGGACTTGCAAGCTCGCGCCGGCGAACCAAAACGCATAGACCGCGTGGTCAGGCCCGACGGTGACGTAGGCCCCTTGATTGCCACCGACGATGAGCGTGCCGCCACTGGGGCCGAAGGTGTTGCCGTTATCCGTCGAGCGGTAAAAGAAAATGCCATTGCCAGCGCCAAAGTTGCGGCTCAGCAAGTAAACATTGCCATTCCCCGCGCCGGCGAAGTTGTCCACTGCGATCCACTGTTTGTCCTCGCTCGCCCCACCCGGCGTCCCATTGACCGGTGCGCTCCAGGTCACGCCGTTGTCGTCGGAATGAAACACCTGAATCGTGGGGACGCTGAAACCTAGGGTCGAGAAATAAATGCGCCCGGTCGTTTCGTTGCGCGCCAGCACGGGGTCGCCCGCATCGCCGCCCGCATTGGTCGGCAATTGGCCGCCGTCGGTGAAGGTGTTGCCGCCATCACTCGAAAATGAATAACCGGTGAACTTGTTGGTGCCGCCCGCATTGGAACCTGAGTCGTTAAAGCCGATGACGACATTGTTGCCGAAGGCCACGACCGAGGTTTCGCTCTTGGTGAAGAGGGACGTGCCGGTGGCGCCAGTGTTGTTATTGGCCAAGCCGTCGTAGGGCACGACGGTACGCACCGGGCCTTTTTGCGACGGGAACTCGCCGTTCTTCTCGCGGGTAAGAAACACCGAGTAGTCAAAGGGGCCGTAAAGTTGCTCGGAGAGGTAAGGCCCCTCCATATTCAATTTTTCATCCGCATCTTCGACCGGCACGGCAGGGGTTCTGGGCGCGGTCGGAGCGTAACGTGTTGGCGCGCTGCTCAAGGCTGCGCGCATCTTGCCTGTTTGTTTCCGCGCTGGCTTGGCATAAGCCTGCCCTTTGTGCGCCGAAATGATCCGCCCGCCCAGCAACGCCAGGAGAGCCAGTGACAAAACCGCCAGTACGAGGCGGCTGCGCGAAAACGAAGTGATAGTGCGGGTGGTGTGTTTCATTTTTTTCCTTCGGTTAACTGCTTCAAAAAGATGGCAATGACCACAGAAACTGCGCTACCACAACCAGCGGCGCACTTTCTTTACTTGTTAATCAGGTTGACCAGCGTTGGCCGCTCAACCGGCAGCGGCTTCCGCAATACGCTAGGGGCAGCGTTGCGACGCCGGGAGCTTTCACGCGGCGGTCATATCAGCTTGCGGCAACCCAAAGTTCGGCTGCTGAATTCTCTTTCGGCAATCCTTGCGCATCACAGGTATGCCAGAAACGCTGCGCTACGCTGATCAGGGGTGTTGACGCTAGAACTGCAAGTCAGCAGTTCAGCGTGACGTTGGCGCGGTGGTGACGCGCGTCGCCTTAAACGTTCCGGTTCTGGACGGTACTACTTGCGGGTCTTGCGGATCTTGTTCGGGTGCAAAGAGGGCAACCTCACCTGAGAGGGAGTTTTCAGTGTCGAATTTGCCCTTGCAGATCAAGGTGCCTGCCAGGCGTCCCACGTTGCCAATCGGAAACTCAACAGGGCCTGAGATCGTCACGCGTTGCTCGGCGCTTTGGGACCACTTTGCCGTCGTGGGTTTGGCGGCTTCCGCCCAGTTTGAGGCCGGGCCTTCCAGCAGCAGGGAACCTTTGCCGGACGCTTCAGCCTCGAAACGCAACGTGCGCGAGAACTGGTTTGCGAAAGTGATCTCCACTTTCCACCGTCCCACCAGTTCCGCTGACTGCGGGCGCCGCGCCGCAGTTGAACAATGGTGCACAGCAAAGAGGAAGATCAGCGTTAGCGCGATTCTCACGGTCAAACTTTCTTTGACTTTGACCACCGGACGCCCGCGGAAGCCCAAGTCAATCGCAGTTAGAAATTTGGTTAAGAGTGAAGTTTCTTCAGGAATGCAGCCTAGGCCTCAGTCCGTTTTTAGTCAATGGAAACGGAAATTGATATTACAGAAAATGAGATGGTGAAATTCATTTTTGAATGTTGTTTCAAGGCAAGCACCCGCCCGTAGCGCGCCGGTCTTCTAAAAACTGAACCGCAGATTGAATTCGAACTGCCGCGCCGTGCTCGCGCTGTTCGCCCGGCCAAAGAAGGGCGACGTCAGCACGCCGCTGTATTGGCCGAAGTTGACGTGATTGAACAGATTGGTGATTTGCGCGCCCAGGGTAATGTTGAACCGCGCCGCTTCGGCATTGGCTGCTTTGCCGACGCCTGCTTTGCCGGTTTTGGCGAGTCCGCCTTTGTTCACGCCGCTGCCGGCGTTGTCGCCGCCTTTCATTTCCACCTTGCGATTCGGCGCGGCGCCCTTTGCGCCCGCTTTCGTCGCCACCGCACGCTGGCCGAAGCCGATGGTTTTGTTGACGCTGAGATTGGCGGCGAAATAACCCGGCCCTGCGGCGCGGATGCCTTGCGGGAAGTTGGTCGTCAAGAAATCGCGCAGGTTGATCTGCTGGCCGCCCGTCTTGCAATCCACGATGCAACGCGCCGCCAACGCTTCGGGTAAGCTGGCGTAGAGGCTGGCGGGCACATCGGCATTGCGTCCGACGCCGGGCAAGCGGTCGGTCAAACGCGCGTCGTTGTTTTCATCGCGGCCCGTCGTGATGTTGAACGGCAAGCCGGAATACACGGTCACGAAGGGCGCGACACGCCAATTCCACGGCAAGCGCCAGTTGCCGCCGACATACAAATAATGCCGCCGGTCGGTCAACGCGCGGCCCCACTCGGCGCGCAAATCAGCGCCATTCGCCGGGAACGACACCGGCCCATCAGCATCGCTTTGCGCCCACGAGAGCGCGTAGCTGCCGAACGCCGTGAAGTTCGCGCCCAAGCGGCGATCAATTCGAAATTGAAAGCCGTGGTACAGCGACGAGGCCGACGATTCGAGCTGAAACAGATTGCCTTGCGTCGGGTCAGGCCGGTCGTTCGTGCCACTGCGCGGCGCGTTGATATTGCGGACGCGGAATTGGTGCAGGCCGCGCGCAAAGTTATACGTCAACGAAGTCACCAGCCCGCGCGTAATCTGCCGCTCGACGCTGGCCGTCAGATTGATGAGCGACGGCGCTTGTAAATCGGGCGCGAGCACCCAGCGCACCGAATTGCCCTGCGTAATAACCGGCGCGCCGCCCGCGAACGGATCGGGAAAGAGCGGATTGCGAATGACGAGGCTGCGTTGATTCGCGCCGTTGTAGCGCAGCGTGTTGCTAAAGACGCCGCCTGTCAGCCGCGTATAAAAAATGCCGCCGCCCGCGCGCACCGTCAGCTTGCGGCCTTTGGCGGGTGACCAAGCCAACCCGAAGCGCGGCGCGAAATTCAGCTTGTCCTGCAAGCGCGTCTGGAATTCGTGCCGCAGCCCGAATGAAAGCGTCAGTCGCTGGCTCACCCGAAAATCATCCTGCGCGAACCACGAGCCTTCAAAGATGTCATAGCGCAAATACGGATCGCCCAGATTGCGCGTGAATTGCGTCGCGGGCACCGTGGGGTCGGCCAGCGCGCGCCGGTATTGATCCAGACTGGAAAAGGTGTACGTGCCGTTGAAATTGCTGGCGCTGAAATCGCGCTGGTTGTTGTAACTGGCTTGCACGACACCGCGCAGCGTGTGGCGTTTCAAACTGTAGGTCAGGTAATCCTGATATTCAGCGTCAAAGGCGCGCGTGTTGCTCGGACAGCAGGCCGCCCCGCCACCATAAAACGCATCGAGCACATTGACTGCATACCCCGTCGTGTTGGCGCGCGCGTGGCGCTGGTCGTATTGCAACCGCAGGCGCGCCTCGTGAATGAGTTTGGAATTGATCAGCCAGACTTCGCCCAGTTGCAATGAGTGATTCAGGTCGTCAGAACTCGACGCGCGTTCGGGCAGCGTGTAATTGCTGACGCCGCCGCTGGCCGCACGCGCGGCAAATTCGCGGTTCGTGTTTTTGCCCGACGAACGCGAGTACACCAGATTGAACGTGTTGTTTTTGCTCAGCAGGTAATCAGCGCGCAGGCTGAAACTGCGGCTCTCGTTGGGCGTCGGCACGTTGGTGACGAACGGCCCGCTCAGGATTTCGGCGCGCACGACTCCACTGCCTGCCAAACGCCGTTGGTCGGCGTTGGCAAAAAACGAGAGCCGTTTGCGAATGAGCGGCCCGCTCAGGTTGAACGAATAGCGCCGCTGATCGAGTTCGGGTTTGGTCTCGGCGAAGGCGTTGCGCGCATCGAGCGCCGCATTGCGAAAGCTGACGCCGCCACCGCCGTGCCATTGATTGTTGCCGGGTTTGGTGATGATCTCGACGCGGCCCGCGCCGGGGCGTTCGTATTCGGCGGCAAAGGGATTTTGATTGATGCGAATTTGCAGGATGGCTTCTTTGGGCGGCAGGCTGCCGCCGCGAAAGCCGTTGATGTAAATCTGCCCGCCGCCTTGCGCGCCTGCCGCCGGGCCAGCCAGCAGCAACAGGTATTCGCGCAAGTCTTCTTCGTTGTCGGGCAGCGTCTCGATGAAGTCCTCACCCAGGATGGTCGCGTCCATGTTCTGATCCGGCTCGACCGACACGCCGTTTTCAGCGGCGTTGACTTCGGTTTCGCTGGCGACGGCGGCAACTGTGAGCACGACTTTGAGCACAGGCTGGCTGTGTGGCACGCGCAACGCAGGCAGGTTGTAGAGCTGAAACCCTGCGGCTTCGACATTCAACGCGTAAGTTGCTGGGGCAGGCTTCTCGAAACTGAATTCGCCATTGGCATTGGCGACCACCGTCAACACACGCCCGTCAACGCCGGTCAACGCGACGCGCGCACCGGGAATAACGCCGCCCTGTTCATCTACGACCTGCCCGCGCAAGGTGAGTGGCGTTTGCGCTGACAGGCTGACACAACTCACCAGCAACGCCAGCCACAGGCGTAAGGCCGTGAGGAGGAATTCGTTCCCTGTCGTTTTCATGCTGCGAAGCATAATGCTGATGTTCATTCTGAGATTTAGATCGGTTTTCACTTCGGTGTAGGGTAAAAGCCGCGCAACGGGACAGTACCGCGCGCGTCAGCAAGCGGCGCGTCAAGTCTGGCGGACTGGAGTAGTGGCGCAGTCTCCGCTTGCTGACGCGCGCGGTACTGTCCCGGCGTTACGCGCCCTTACCGTACACACAGACCTAGTACTCCATCAAGCTGAAAATGAGGGATGTAGGGCGGGATTTAATCCCGCCCTACATCCCGGATGCGCTCTCAGCATCCATCACTTACAGCTTGATGGAGTACTAGGACATGCGCCAGCAGCTGCCGGTTTCGCGAAAAACCGGCGCGGGCGAATTGCCAGCCCGCCTGCTTTCGGCAGACAATGCCGCCGTCAATTCATTTCGAGGAGCGATTCAACATGACCAAGCAAATTTTCAAGCGCCTTGCCTTCCCTCTCATCGGCAGTCTGTTGTTGTTGGCCGCCACGACGTCGAGTGCGCCGCAACAAGACCCGACGTATCGGCTGATGACGCTCGAACGCCGCGTAGACCAGTTGCAACAGCGCCTGGATTACGTCGAACGCAACCAACAGAATCAATCGCTCAATGTGGACAACGGGCGCAATTATAACAACGAATTGTTGCGCGAACTCCAGCGCCAGCAGCTCTCGTTGGCGCAACAAAGCGTCGAGTTGCAACAGCGCATGCTCGAACTGCAAAAACGCATTGATAGCCTGAACGAAAGCCTGAACGAACAAATCAAGAAACCGGAGCAAGCGCCCGCACCTGCCAAACCCGCCGAGAGCGCCAAGCCGAAACCTACGCCGCGCAAACCATAATCTGGGTATGCACCGCTGCCAGCGTGCGGGCTTGGCTACTATTACAATCGAATCCATTGCGTCTCTCAATTAGCCTGCACGCTGGCAGCAGTGCGTACCCAGGGCTGGACTCAACCATTCACAACGCGTTCAAACAGCCGTTGCGCCGCCGTGCGAAAGACTGCTGGCAGTGTCAGCAAACTCAACACCAGATAGGCCTCGCGCGCGAAATCGAAAAAGTACCCCGGATGCACCAGCACATCGTCTTCGGCCAACAAACGCAAGATCAACTCTTCCTCTGAAACGTGACGCGGCACTTCCAGCGTCGCGTACCAGCCGCCTTCGACCGTAAGCAAGCGGCAAGCTGAGCCTGCGACCAGAGCGGCCAGCCATTCCAAATTGGCCGCTGTGCGCGCCGCAATCTGCTGCTGCAAGCCTGAGCGCAACTGCAACCATTGCGCCGCCGCATGTTGCACAGGCGCGCCGACCGAAAGAAAGGTGTCGGCGATCAATTCCAACCGCTCTTCGGCTTCGCGTCTTAACTCCGCCGAGCCATTCGTCACGATCCAGCCGAGTTTCATTTGAGGCAGGGCGAGGATTTTGGAAAAGCCGCTCAAGACAAAAGTCAGCGCCGCATCGTTCTCAACCAGCGAATGTTGTAGCGCAGCCGCCGATACGGTACCGGGAGCGGTAGCGACTGGGTGTCTCGCCGTTAGAGTTTGCGCTGGAACCCGGTCGCTACCGCTCCCGGTACTGTATCCGCCCCCCAAGGCATAATCGCCAAAGACCTCATCCACGATGAGCGCCAATTCGTGTTGCTGGCAAAACCGGTTCAGTTCGCCGGCCTCCTCCGCTTTGACGAACGAGCCGGTCGGGTTGTTGGGATTGACCAGCAGCACCGCGCGCGTCTGGGGCGTCAGCGCGCTTTGCAACGAGTCGAAATCAATCGCCCACCCTCGTGGATGCTGATACTCCAGGCTGTAAGGCCGCAGTTCGACGCCTTCGAGCGCCGCCAGAAAATCAAAGAGCGGATAGCTCGGTTGCGGCACCAACACATTCTCGCCCTGATCGCAAAGCAGCTTGAACAAATAGCCGTAGGCCTCGCTCGTGCTGGCGGTCAGACAGATGTGCGCGGAGTCAACGCGTAGGCCGCGCGCGGCGTAATAGGCCGCGACGGCTTCGCGCGCGGGTAACAAGCCACGCGGCGCAGGCTCATAAAGCATTACTCCGGGTTGCGCCAGTGCGTTGAGAATTTCCGGCTGCGGATAGATCAGCCCCGCGCGCGTCGGATTCGCTTCGGTCAAATCCAGGATGGGCGCACCGGCACGGCGCTTCGTCTCAATCAACCGGGCCAGTTGATTGGTCTCTAAATTCCATTTGAAGCGATTTGAGAACATCTCCAATTAGGTTCCCCCACGAAGGCACACAAAGGGGACACGAAGTTGTTTAACAATACTTCGTGCCCCCTTCGTGTCACTTCGTGGATTGATGAATCAGCCTTACTTGCCCGCCGCTTTCGCAAAATCACCGGCTTTGAAGATGGTGATTTTGTTCAGGTCGAGATGCTTGCGCAACGCTACGACAACTTGGTCGGGCGTGAGCGCGTCCACTCTCTTTTCAAAATCCCCTTCCCACGTCAGCGTCTTGCCGAGGAAGGTGACGTTGTTCAAACGAGCGGTCAGTTCATTGTCCTGCGCGCGGCTGACTTGGCGCGATTGCAACCAGCCTTTCTTGGCGGCAGCGACTTCCTCCGCCGTGAAGCCGTCTTTCAACGCCTTAGCAATCTCTTCTTTGAACGCCGCTTCGAGCTTGGCCGCATTCTGTGGCGCATAGATGGCGAAGGTCACGAACATCCCGTTGTTGCCAACGACGCCGGGTTGCAATTGAGAGCCGACGCCGTAACTCAAACCGTCTTTGCCGCGAATGCGCGCGGCCAGACGCGAGTTCAGAAAACCGCCGCCGAGCATGTAATTGCCCAACGTCAACGCCGGGTAATCGGGATCGTCATAGCGCAACTTTAAGTTCTGCCCGGCGACGAAAAAGGCGTTGGCTTTGTCGGGCGTTTCGAGCGCTTGATTGACCGGCGCGACATCTTTGAACGGTTCGGGAATCAGCGTGTAGGGCTGCTTCCCTTTCCAATTGCCCAGCAGTTCGTTGACCAGCTTGGTGACTTCTTTGTCATCAAAATCGCCTACGACGGCGACTTCGCCGCTCTGCGCGCCGTAAAAGTCGGCGTAAAACTTCTTGACCTGATCGAGCGTCACCGCTTTCAGATCGGCAATGGACTCATCAGGCGTCGAGACGTATTTGACGTGGCCTTTGGGATAAGGGCGCAGGTGGCGTTGGAACAGCGTCCCCGCAATCGCGGTCGGCTCGCTCTTTTGCTGTTCGATGCCGGCGATCTGCTCTTGCCGCAACTGCTCGAATTCGCTCGCCGGGAAGTTCGGCTCGCGCAAGGCTTCGGTTACCAGGCGCAGGACGGCGGGTAAGTTCTCGCGCACCGTTTCGATGGAAACGGTTGCGCTTTCGGGCGTGCCGCTGATGCCGACTTTGGCTTTGAGCTTGTCGAATTCATCCTGGAATTGCTGGCGCGTATGCTTGGCGGTACCGCGCAACAGCATGTCGGGAACCAGCGAACCAGCAGTGTCGCGGTTCATCAGGCTCTGTTCGTCGCCCATACGAAAGTTGAGCAGCGCAGTGACGGTGCCACCACGGGTCTTTTTCGGCACAAGCGTAAGTTTCAAGCCCCCTGCCGCAGCACGCACGGCGCGCGCTTCGACGTTGGCGGGCGACGGGTCGAAAGCCTCGCCTTCGGCCACCTTGGCGTCGCCTTTGTAGTCTTTGACCAGCGCCAATACATCAGGATTTGCCGGGATTTCAGCACGGTCGGGTTTGGCGGTCGGGATGAATAGACCGAGCGTGCGATTGGATGATTTCAGGTATTGCACGGCGGCGCGCTGCACCTCTTCCGCTGTGATCCTGCGCAAACGGTCGCGATTGATAAACAGCATCCGCCAATCGCCGACGCCCAGCCATTCGCTGATTTCGAGGCCGACTTCTTCCGAAGAGTTCAGCCGCAATTCGATGTTTTTGAGCAACTGGCCGCGCGCGCGCTCGACCTCTTCTTTGGTCACGGGCGTCTTGGCGAGGTCTTCGGCGACTTGCAGCAAACCGTCTTTCGCCGCGTCGAGCGACGCTTCTTTCAACACTTGCGCGCCGACGATCAGCAAACTGGATTCGCCGAAGATGTAGGGAAAGTTGAAAACGCCACTCGCCTTCTTGGTTTCGACCAACGCCTTGTGCAAGCGGCCCGAAGGCGTGTCAGCCAGGATTTGCATCAGGATGCTGGCGGCGACCGCGTCAGGGTGTGAACCGCCGGGGATGCGATAGGCCGCGCCAACCAATTGCGTATCGCCCACGCGGCGCACCGTCACGGCGCGTTCGCCATCCTGCACCGGCTCCACGGTGTAGAGCGTTCGCAACTTGCGCGCGGGTTTGGGAATGGGCGCGAAGTATTGGTTGATGAGTTCGAGCGTCTTGGCTTCGTCAAATTTGCCCGCGACCAGCAGCACGGCGTTGTCGGGCTGATAGAAGTTTTTGTAAAACGCCTGCAAACGATCAATCGGCACGTTCTCGATGTCAGCGCGCGCGCCGATGGTGCTCTTGCCGTAGTTGTGCCAGAGATACGCCGTGCTGAACATACGTTCGATGGTGATGCTGCCGGGATCGTTCTCGCCCATCTCGTACTCGTTGCGCACGACCGTCATCTCGCTATCAAGGTCTTTCTTGGCGATATAGGAATTGACCATGCGGTCGGCCTCGAGATCGAGCGCCCATTTCAGGTTCTCGTCCGTCGCCTGAAAGGTTTCGTAATAGTTCGTGCGGTCGTACCAGGTCGAGCCGTTGGGCCGCGTGCCGTGTTCGGTCAATTCATCAGGGATTTTGGGATGTTTCGGTGTGCCCTTGAAAACCATGTGTTCGAGTAAGTGCGCCATCCCCGTTTCGCCATAGTTCTCGTGCTTCGAGCCGACCAGATAGGTCACGTTGACCACAATCGTCTGCTTGGATTGATCGGGAAAGAGCAGCACACGCAAGCCGTTGGGCAGGCGGTATTCGGTGATGCCTTCGACCGAGGCGCCGCGCTCAAAGCCTTTGGGCAGCGCGGTCTGTGCCGAGGCGGCAAAGGTCAAAATAACGAGCCAACACGCCGCCGCCAGCGTGTTGCTCAAGTTACGAAAGTTCATTACACCTCCAAGGATATTTGCTTGCTTTCCGACAGTGCAGGAGAGGTAGTCAGCGTTTGCCTGTCGCAACCGGCAATACGCCCGCACTCTAGGAGAGGTTCAGGCGAATGTCCAGCCGCCTGCAACGCGCGCTGACCATGCATCAAAAGGGCGGGGTGCCGTCAGGTTTTGCAGTTCCGGAGGCAGCATTTCAGTGCGACCACCAATTCCTCAAAAATAATTTGAATGGCCCTAAAGTATTAATACATCAGTGCCGATACAGTGCACGAGAGTGGCTAAACACCTCAACCCACGACTTGATAAAAGAACCTGTAGAGATGCATCCCTTTCACTCGCCGCCTGCCAATCCGGTTGATTTGAGGAGTGCATGCAAGGCCGCCTCTCTTATCAACCAGGAAAATAAAAAATGCTCCAGCGAGTCGTGCGGTTAGCCCTACAAGCATCTCTACTCACCTTCTGTCTATTCTTGCTCCTCCCAGTCTTTCAATCTTCCTCCACCGCACAAGAAAGCCGTTCTGAACAAGCCGTTTGGGGCAGTCGCGGGCGCACGGCAATTCGTCAACACGGGCGTCGTCTGTCCGCACTTGCGGCGCGTTACAAGCTTTCGCTTGAGAGTTTGACCCAAGCGCTACAACGCGACCCGAACTTGTGGATTGATCGCGAAGAGCGTTTGGTTTACCTGGATGAATATGTGCCGGAAGATTTGTCGGCCACCAAAACGGCAGCGGCGGCCTTGTCCTACGCACAAACTTTTAAGCTGCACAGCCTGCCGGGCGCAACCAAAGTGATCTATCTGGATTTTGACGGTCAAACGACCGGCAGTACGGCCTGGAACAGTACCTATACGGCTGGGAACGCCATTACTTCGCTTCCCTACGAAGCCGATAATCCAGCCACAACCGGCACCTTTAGCAATAACGAACTCAATCACATCCAGGCTATCTGGCAACGCGTCGCGGAAGATTACGCCCCCTTTGACGTGGATATAACCACCGAGGACCCGGGCATCGAAGCCTTGCGCAATACCGGCGGCGGCGACCAAAACTGGGGCATCCGCGTTGTCGTTTCACCCACCAACTGGTTTAACACCGGCGCCGGGGGCGTGGCGTATGTGGGTTCATTTAGCTGGAACAGCGATACACCCTGCTGGGTGTTTACGGAACAATTAGGTCACGGCGATGAAAAGGCTGTCGCGGAAGCGATTTCTCATGAAGTAGGTCATACGCTGGGGTTGCTGCACGACGGCAAGACTGATGGCACGGCCTATTACGCCGGCCACGGTGCCGAGCCGTTGGGTTGGGCACCGATTATGGGTGTGAGCTATTACCGCAGCATCACGCAATGGAGCAAAGGCGAATATGCGCTCGCCAACCAGTTGCAGGACGACCTGGCGGTGATGACCAGCGGTTACGGCATCAACTACCGCGCAGACGATTACGGCGACACACCGGCCACGGCTTCCCCGCTGACCGTCGCCAATAGTAACCAGGTCAGCGGCCAGGGCATCATCGAACGCACCACCGACAAGGATTGCTTTTCGTTCACGACTGAAGCGGGACAGATCAGCTTGAATGTTACCGGCGGCCCGCGCGGCCCCAATCTGGACATCAAAGCCGACTTGGTGAATGCCAGTGGCGCCGTGCTTACCAGCAGCAATCCAGCGGGGCTTGAGGCCAGCCTCACGACGACCGTAGCGGCAGGCACTTACTATTTATTGATTGATGGCGTCGGCACAGATGACCTGACGACGGGGTATTCCGATTATGGCAGTCTGGGTGAATACAACATCAGCGGCACGATTGTGGTCACCAATCCGCTCGCGCCAGTGGCGGCGGCCACGGCCAATTTCACTGCCGGACTGGCTCCGCTGACGGTGAATTTTTCGAGCGCAGGCTCGTCGGATTCCAACGGCAACATCGTCAGTTACGCTTGGAACTTCGGCAACGGCACAAGCTCGACGCAGGCCAATGACAGCACGGTGTACGTCAACCCAGGCGTCTACACTGCCGTGTTGACCGTCACCGACAATGACGGGCTGACAGACACGGCGAGCGTCGTGATTACTGTGACAGCCCTGCCGAGTGCGCCGAGCAGCCTGACCGCCACGGCTGTCTCCAATTCACAGATCAATCTCACCTGGGTTGATAACGCGAACAACGAAACGGGTTTCCAACTCGAACGTTCAACCGACAATACAACCTGGGCGGCGCTGGGCAGTGTGGCCGCCAATATCCAGGCTTATTCGGATACCGGGCTGAGCGCGAGCACAACGTATTACTATCGCGCGCGCGCTTTTAACGGCAGCGGCAATTCGGCGTATTCTAACGCGGTGAACGCCACAACGACGGCTGTTCCCACCTATACCGATTACCTCGCGGCTGGTGACATGGCAGTGACGGGGACGCTCACCAGCAATTATGCCAATACGATGAGCGACAATGGCGCGACCGAGGCGATTACCGAGGTGCTCTCAACCGGTACCACGACAACGCGGTATAGCTATCTCGAACATAAGTGGCGTTTCAATATCACGGCGGGTTACGGCACGGTCTTTTATGTGAATGCCTGGCAAACAGCCTCGACGGATGGCGATAACTTCCAGTTTGCTTATTCGACGAACAACAGCACCTTCACGCCGATGTTGACGGTCAGCGCGACGACGGATAGCGCGTCTCAATCCTTTGCCTTGCCGGTCAACCTGACGGGCGCGGTTTACATTCGCGTCATTGATACGAATCGCGGCGGCGGCAAAGTCGCCCTCGATAAAATCATGGTGGATCACATGTACATCCGCGTTGAAACCAAGGCGCCTCCCATACCGAACGCGCCAACCAATCTCGCGGCAACCGCTGTTTCACCCACCCAAATCAATTTGAGTTGGACTGACGCCGCCAGCAATGAAACCGGTTTCCAGGTCGAACGCTCACTCGACGGCTCCACCTGGGCCGCGCTGGCAACGACTGCCGCCAATGTCACGACCGCCAGCAGCACCGGCTTAATCAACAATACGACCTATTATTATCGCGTCAGAGCACTCAATCTGGGTGGCAATTCGGCCTATTCCAATATTGCCAATGCCAAAACCCTCACGACGCCCAAGATGCACATCGGCAATATTGACGCCACAGCCACGCGCCTGACGAATGGCAGTTGGAATGCGACGCTGACAATCACGCCGCACAAGGCAGATGAAACGGCATTGACGAGTGTCGTGATCAGCGGTACTTGGAGCAGCGGGGCAGCAGGGACTTACAGTTGTACGACCAACTCCACCGGGCGTTGCACGATCACGACCAATAACATTGCGAGCGCTTCAACTAGCGCCACCTTTACGATTAGTTCAATGACCTTGTCCGGTTATCTATACTCAGCGGTAAACAATCACGATCCCGATGGCTCCAGCAATGGCACCGCCATTGTGGTCAGAAAACCGTAACGTATCGGCAACTCAGTTGGCAAAAAAGCCGGTGCGGGTAATCAAGGTAGCTCCACAAACAACCGTGAAATGAATGGATTTGAGCCTGAAATAGTCCGGGGTCTGGGGCACAACCTGGGTGATGAATCCAGAAACGATCACACCCCTCGCCCCGGAGCAGGCATTTTGTCCTAACACTGACTGTCC
>JACPYM010000093.1 GCA_016196035.1 Acidobacteriota bacterium
ATATGCTTTCTACACACGGATGGTTGCGCTTGGGACTCCTTTCGAGTTTCGTCACCCAAAAGGATAACCCGCTACAACGCAATCATCCGTTTCTTTTTCAATGACCGAGCTTACCCACAAAATCCAGTGGGATCAGCAAATTCCAGATGCGCGCGTCCGCTGAAATCGGTGACCGAAACAACTTTGGCAATCCGGCCCCGGTAATCCTTGCGTTTGCGCGTGCCGCTGAAATCATCGTAGGTGGCATGCTCCAGCGGTTTCGGACACGGCAGGAAAATAAACCGCTGCCCTTGCCAGGAACCAATCGGGTGAAAAGGAAAAAGTGTGGCGGCCTCTGTGGCTGATATGCCTTTGCGCGGCGCTTCAGGCGCAATGTTTTGACGGCTTGGTTCTTGCGCACGCGCGCCTGGGCAAAGCAACACTTGAACCAAGCAGGCGAGACTCACAGCGAAGACCGACGTTGACCAATGATCAAGACGCAGCTTCATGGCTGTACTCCTTTCCGGCAACCGCCGATAACAGTTCAAAGGGTGATTGGAAGTGGCGACAAAAGAGCTTGGGGTTGTTGAATTGGTAGCGGGATTATAGGCAAAGCACGCCAAGGAAGCACGTCTTTTAATGTGTATTCATGGCGTTGATCTGAGCCGGCGTTCTTGACGCCACCAAGGCGCACCGCTTACTTTAGCCGTCCATTCAACACCAATTGAGGCGAGCACGATTCGGCAAATCCTTCGTCACGCGCAACGATGAAGGCTGAATCGGCATTGCACTACGAATGAACGGCAACACAAGCGAATGTTTTTATGAAATACCTCCCTCTCACCAAAGCCCAAATCTCAAAATGGCGTGAGCATCTTTCCGCCCACGACCCTGTCTTAGGCCCGCTGGAACAAGAGGTTTTAGAAATGGTCTGGCAACGCGGCACCGCCAGTGTGCGCGACATTCACCTGGCCGTGGGCGAGCGGCTCGCCTACACCACCTTGATGACGACGCTGGATCGGCTCTTCAAAAAGGGCGTCCTGGCGCGGCACAAAGACGGGCGGGCGTTTTGTTACTCGCCCCGCGCCACCCCCGAAGAACTGGCGCGCGGATTGACGCGCCGCGCCCTGGATGGACTGTTGGGCCGCAGCCACAATGGCGTCGAGCCGCTGTTGGCTTGCATCGTGGATGCCGTCACCGAACATGATCGCGAATTGCTGGATGAGCTGGATCGCTTAATCCAGGAAAAACGCCAGGCGCTTGAACCGACCGAAGGCAACTTGTAGCTATTTAAGGGAACTGCCATGTACGAATTCCTGGGATTATGTTTGGCCTTGGCGACGTTGCTCGCGTGCAATTCATTGGCTTCGCTAGGCACGTCATTACTCTGGCGCGCTTTGGCTGCGCGCGTTGATGAATGGCCCGCGGCAGCGCGTGCACGCCTGCTGTTCACGCTCCGGTCGTTGCCCGCCGTGCTGGCCTTGCTGGTCGTCCTGTTCATCCTGGCGCCCGCTTATGCCGCCAATGAACCACGCCACGGCGTCGAGCCTGTCAGTTTCAAATTAGCGGCGTTGGCATTGTTATCGGCTGCAGGGCTGCTGCTGGCCTGTTGGCGTGGCACAGCCGCCTGGTTGGCGACGCGCCGTTTATTGCGCGATTGGTTGCAACAGGCCGAGCCGTTGGCGCAAAGCGCTTTTGGAGTTCATATTTACCGGTTGGCGCATCCGTTTCCAGTGCTGGCGTTGGTCGGCGTTTGGCGACCGCGCTTATTCATCGCCGATAAACTGCTGAATACTTTGTCACCAGCGGAGTTGCAGGCCGCGCTGGCTCACGAAGCAGGCCATCTGGCCGCGCGGGATAACGCCAAGCGCGCGTTGCTGCGCGCCTGCCGCGACGTTCTGACATTAGTGCCCTGTGGACGCGCACTCGACCTTGCCTGGCACGATGCGGCGGAAGAAGCCGCCGACGAATTTGCTGCCCGCCGCAGTCAGTCCTCGGCACTCGACCTGGCTTCCGCCCTGGTCAAGATTGCCCGGCTGGCTGAGCCGCAAATGCGCCCGACGATGTTGGTCAGCGTCTCGTTCATTGGTTATGAACCCGGCATCCTGGTGCGGCGCGTCACGCGTTTAACGCATTTGGCCGAGGCTGGTACAACCAGCACTGAACGGCTCACACGCGGGGTGGCGACTTTGCAATGGGGCGCGTTGGGAGCTTTGGCCTGCCTGGCGCTGGTCGCGGCTAGCAACCCGGCTATTCTAGCGGCAGCACACGGCGCACTTGAATTCTTTGTCCGCAGCCTGCAATAACCCACGCCAGAGCCTGATGCCAAAGCTTACTGTTTCGTAACTCAGCCGTACTACGACCGCTGGTAGTAGTAGTGCTCGCCCCGCTAAGATCGCTTCTGGTTCTAACTTCACACGCAGCTTACACCGAAGAACTCGCGGGCATTACCGGGAGATGCAACCTTTGCAACGCGCCCGGTGAATCTTGCCAGCAGGCTTCTTCGCTTGCTTCGACCATATGAAACTACAACAACCACACATCACGCTGCTGCAAATCATCCTGCTGTGTCTCAGCCTTTCCGCTGTGGCATCAGCAGACAATCATTCACTCACTGGCACGGTCAAAGATGCTTCAGACGCGCCCGTCAGCGGCGCGGCAGTCAACCTTTTGACTGGCCGGCAAGTGGCTGTGGCTACGACCACGACTGACGCGCAAGGCCGTTTCACCGTCAGCAACATCCAGTCCGGCACCTACGAGGTATTGGTCACGGCGCGCGGGTTTACGGCGCGCAGCCACGCGATTCAAATACCCTCGCCGGAAGCGGATAAACTTGAAATCAAACTCGGTTTGGCTGCGCTGACCGCCGAAATCACCGTGACCGCCGATGTCGGCCTCGTGCAGGAACTCGACAAGACGACGCAACAGGTCAACGTCATCACCGAAGACAAACTGCAACAGCGCGCGACCTCGGTGCTGGCGCAAGCCTTCCGCGAAGAACCCGGCCTGCAATTGCAACGCACCAGCGCTACGATCGGCGCCGTTTTCGTGCGGGGACTTACCGGCGCAAAAGTGGTCACCTTCGTTGACGGCATTCGTTTTTCAACCGCAGCAATGCGCGGCGGCATCAACACGTTTTTCAACATGAACGATACCTCGAACCTGCGCGCGGCTGAGGTCTTACGCGGGCCGAACAGCGCGCAATTCGGCAGCGACAGCTTGGGCGGCAGCGTCCAGTTGATTTCGCGCTCGCCCTTGTTCAGCCCGGACAAATGGCAAACGCACGGCCAGTTCAGCACGCATTACAACTACGCCGATCATGGATTTGGCAGCAATGCGTCGGTCAATTTCGGCAACAAAGATTTGGCCGTGCTCTTCAATCTGACCGGCCATCGCAGCAGCACCTTGCGCAGCGGCGGCGGCTATGACACGCACGCGGCGGTCAATCGTTTCTTAGGGCTTCGTTCGGATGTTTTGGATGGCGCGCGTTCGACCGATACGGCGTTCACGCAATACGGCGGACTGTTCAAGCTGACTTACAAATTCACGCCGCGCGACTTCCTGAATGTGCATTACAACCGCGCGCAGATTGACGGGGGCAAACGCTTCGACCAAACGCTGGGCGGCGATGGCAACCTGCTGGCCGATCTGCGCAATTTCATGAACGACTTTTTCTACAGCCGTTACGAACGCGTCGGCGCGGGCTGGTTTGACACCGTCGCGCTCTCTTATTCCTACAACGCGCAGCGCGAAGAGCGTGTCAACCAGGGCGGCAATGGCAATCCGACGGGCGCGATCACGTCTCAACCTGAACGCACCATCGTGCACGGCTTTCAGGCGCAAGCAGCCAAACATGCCAGGCGCAACAGTGTCACCATTGGCGGCGAGTTTTATTACGACCGCGTGATCACCCCGTCTTATACGCTCAATCCCGTCACCAACGTGGCGGCTATCGCGCGGGGCCGCGTGCCTGACGGCGCGACTTACAAGAGCGGCGGCATTTATGTGCAGGATGTGTTGACGGCCATTCCTGAACGATTGCGCTTGATCGGCGCGGTGCGTTATGGCAAAGCAGCCTATCGCTCGCGCGCGGGGAAATCGCCGCTGGTGAATGGCCAGCCGCTTTGGCCGGATGATGCGTTGACTGCTGATGCTGTGACGCCACGCTTCGGCGCGGTGCTGACCATCGTCGAAGGGCTGAACCTTTCCGCCCAAGTCAGCCGGGGCTTTCGCACACCCCACATTACTGATTTGGGCACGCTGGGTTTGACCGGCGCGGGCTTCGAGGCGAATGCGGCGGACTTGGCGGGTTTTGGCGCAACCATCGGTTCGGCAGCCGACGCCAGCGCCATTTCGACCGGACGCCCGGTCAAGCAACTTGTGCCCGAAACGATGTGGAGCTACGAAGGCGGCATTCACCTGCATCGCAGCCGCATTGACGTTGACTTCAACGGCTTCGTCAACAAGCTCAAAAACAACATCGCCTATCAAACATTGATCCTACCCGCCGGAGCCGTCGGCAAAAAACTGGGCGATCAAACGATTACTTCCCAAAACGCGAACGGCGCGGTCTTCGTCCCGCTTTCGACCGCGCCAGTGCTGGTGCGCGCCAACTTTGACGACGCGCGCATCTGGGGTATCGAACAAAGTTTCAACGTGCGACTGACCAACACGCTGACCTTCGGCCAGAACTTCACCTATCTGTATGCCGAAGACGAACGCAGCGGATTGCCGCCCAACGTCGAAGGCGGCACGCCCGCGCCACAGGGCTATTTGCACTTCCGTTACGAGCCAACTCACCGGCGCTTTTGGATCGAGCCGTATGTCTTCGGCGCGCGCAAACAGGATCGCCTGTCGTCGCTCGATCTGGGCGACCGGCGCACAGGCGCGACCCGCTCGCGCGCCAACATCGCCAACTTTTTCGGACGCGGCGCTTTGGTGCGTGGCCTAATCGCGGCGGGCGCTGACGGACGCTTGGGCACGGCGGATGACATTCTGAAACCGACGGGCGAAACGTTGGCGCAAGTACAAAACCGCGTGTTGGGCACGGCCAATAGCGCGCCGCTCTATCGTTACATACCGGGCTTTATGGTCGTCAGCTTGCGCGGTGGCTTTCGCCTCGGGGAAAACCACGAAGTCATCATTGATCTGGAAAACCTAAACGATAAAAACTATCGCGGGATCAGTTGGGGCATGGATGCGCCGGGCCGCAACATCGGGTTCCGCTACAACTACCGATTTTGATTTCTGTCAGGGTGAACCTCCTGTTACAAGCCCGCAGAACTGGCCTACAATCCGCCCGTTCTGCGGGCTTTTTTTTTGGAGGATGTGGATGCGAATTTTTGTGGCAATCGAGTTGCCCGCTGAAATCAAAACCGAATTGGGCCGGGCGCAAACAGCCTTACGGCAAACGCGCGCTGCCGTCAGTTGGACAAAAAGCGAAAACCTGCATCTGACCCTGCGCTTCCTGGGCGAAGTCGAAACCGCGCGCCTGCCTGCGCTGAAACGGGCTTGCGCTGAAACGGCCCAACAAAGCGCGCCGTTTGCGCTCGGCCTCGACGGTCTGGGCTTCTTTCCCACCGCGCATAAACCGAAAGTCATTTGGGCCGGCTTGCACGATGCGGCTCAGGCCCTAGCGTCGCTTCAGCAAGCGTTGCAAGACCGGCTCGCCGCCTTGGGCTTCCCGCCCGAAGATAAACCCTTTCATCCGCATTTGACCTTTGGGCGCATCAAAACGCCGGGCGGCACAAAACCGTTGGCCGAATGCGTTGCTGCGTATGTCCTACCGCCCTTGCCTTTCGCCGTCACCGAACTGGTGCTGCTGCAAAGCCAGTTGCGGGCCGGCGGCTCGCTTTACACGCCGCTGTTGCGTGCGCCGCTGGGCTGATCTCAAAGTTTTGCGCAGGGGAGTTTTGAGGGGAATGGGTGGCTGCCGCGTGCGTAGCGCAACCCGCCGAGGTTGCGCGGCTTTCGTCGTTGCGTCACTGGCAACCCAAGTTGGAGTGTCTGAGCCCACGCAACCTCGGCAGGGTTGCGCTACGCACGCGGCGTCAGCGATTAACCCGCTGTGTTATGGCCTCACGCAAAACGTTGACGGACACCCAACCATTGCCAGCCGCTTGCTCGCGCGTGCTAAAGTAACCTTGCGCTGTGATGGCGCGCGACGTTTAACCCATAAGCCGAAAGGAAAACACGATGAATTGTTTGAGTTGTGGTCAGTTCCTACCGCCCGATGCGCGGTTTTGCAATAACTGCGGCACACCTGCCCCGCCACCGCAAGCAGCCGCGCCACCGCCGCCATCGGCGGGCGGATACGGCGGCGCTAGAAGCTACGGGGCAGCGGGCGGCATTCACATTGACGCCGATGGACGCGGCAGCGGACGCGGTTACATTTACGAAATCCTGCACCAGCCCTCTTTTTCGCTGGCCGTGATTCAATTGCAGCCCGGCCAATCCATCCAGGCCGAAGCGGGCGCGATGGTTTCGATGTCGGCCAACATCGAATTGCAGTCGCAATTGAAAGGCGGCGTGATGGGCGCGCTCAAACGCATGGTCGGCGGCGAATCGGCGTTCATCTCGACCTTCACCGCGCAAGGCGGCGGCGGCGAAGTCACCTTTGCTCCGCCCATGCCCGGCGACATTGCGGCGCTCGAAATGCAGAATCAGGTTTTCTATGTGCAATCCAGTTCCTACCTCGCGGGCGATCAGGGCTTGCAGGTGGATACGCAATGGGGCGGCGCGAAAACCTTCTTTGGCGGCGAGGGGCTGTTTGTGTTGCAGGTTACCGGCACCGGCTTGCTGCTGATTTCATCCTTTGGCGCGATCCATCGCAAACGGCTCGCGCCGGGCGAACGCTATGTCGTGGACACCGGCCATCTCGTCGCCTGGGAAGGCCACATGCAATACAGCCTGCGCAAAGCGGCGCGCGCCGGTTGGTTGCGCAGCTTTGTCAGCGGCGAGGGCGTCGTGGCGGAATTTATGGGGCCTGGCGAAATTCTGATTCAGACGCGCAATCTGCAAGCCTTCGGCAGCCTGCTGCGCGCGATGTTCCCGAACCAATCGGGCGGCACCGGCGGCAGCATCGGCTCGAGTTTTGGAATTGGGGATTTGTTTGGCGAATGAGAAGGTAGGGGCAGACCTGCGTGTCTGCCCTCTTGGCATTTTTCATAATCGAATGCGTCAATTGCGCAAAGGGGCAGACACGCAGGTCTGCCCCCTACGCTTGCTAACGCCGTCTGCTGGTCAGCAGGAACTGCAAAATAAAGCTGAACAGGTTGATGAAGCTCAGATACAGGCTCATCGTGTGGCGCACGGCCGCATCCCAAGTGTTCTCATCCTGCGTCAGGCGGAAAAACTTGTAGAGGAAGCCAAGCGAAAAGACCACGATCCCGATCAGCGAATAGAGCAGACTCACGCCGCGCGAGAAGCGCACGAAAATGCCGATCAGCCCGACGACGACCAATCCCAACACTCCGATCAGGAAAATCGGCCCCAGGAAACTGAAGTTGATCCCTGTCGTCAACACCACAATGCCGGTGATCAACATGATCGCCGTCGTGCCCGTCAACGACTGAATCACGATGCCCGGCCCTTCTTCGGCCAAGGCGAACCCAACCAGCGGCCCCAGCGTCATACCGCCCAGAAAGCCGAAGCCCATCAGCAAGGTCGTGCCGATCAATCCGCCCCCAAACATCGGGATGGCGAAGATCAGCGCGAACATGCCAATCATCAGCCCAATGATGGCTAGCCAGCCCGACAGGTTACGGCCCACGTAAGCGCCCACCGCGCCCATTGCCACCGAAGCGCTCAACAATCCCATCACTTTGACCAGCAACGGCGTGCTGGTTTCGGGCAGCACGCGCATGCCGATGAGCATGACCAAGAGACCGGCGAATACGGCGATTGCCAGATTCTTAACGGCCAAGGCCTCGGCGCCGATACGGTCGCCCGCATACGAAGATTGACGATAGTATTTTTCAGCTTGCATAACTTTGTCCTCCAAGCCCGGCCCGGTTTCAACCACAGGCCGTGCGTAATCGAACCGTTTAATCAAAGACGCAATCCGTGAGCATCGCTTCGGCCAGCACGCCGAGGTACTCTTGATGCGACAAATCCAGCGCCCCGAAGTGGCTGATATGCCAGGTGCGCATTTGCGCGTCCAGCAAGCGAAACCCACGCGCGCGCAGGCGTTCGACCAAGGCGACCAACGCAATTTGCGAGGCCGATGATTGCCGCGTGAACATGGATTCGCCAAAGAACGCGCCTTTCAATGAGATGCCGTATAACCCGCCCGCCAGCGCGCCGTCGCTCCAGACTTCGACCGAATGGGCAAAACCGCGTTGGTGCAATTCGGTATACAAGGCGATCATCTCATCGCTCAGCCAGACTTCTTCCTGCGTCACTTCACTGTGCCGGGCACAGGCGTGAATGACCTCCAGAAAACAGCTATTGATGCGGATTTCAAAGGGCAGCTTGCGCAGCGCCTGCCGCAACGACCGGCGCACGCGAAAGCGGTCATCCAGCGGGATCACCGTGCGCGGTTCCGCCATAAACCAGTCAATCCGCCCATGCCGTCCGCGCGCCATCGGGAAATATCCCTGCTGGTACGCGGCCAGGATCTGTTCGGGCGTGATGTTGTTCCGCGTGGTTTTGCCTCGCATGGCTTGGCATTATAGCCAATGCGCGGTGAACTGCCAGTCCCATTGCCGGAGCGCTAGACGGCAGGTCGCGCTACTCGAACGCCAGTCGCACGTTGTTCCAGTAGACAGTTCGCGGGACATTTGCCATTCTTGCGCGCCATGAAACACCAATCTCTTCGTCCACATTTGCTGCTGCTCGCCGTTACGCTGTTCGCCGCGTCAGCGTTGAGCCAAACGCCCGCGCCCATGCGGTTCAGCTACACCGTAGCTATGCCGCAACCGCACACGCATCTTTACGAAGTCACCTTCACCATCAGCAACGTCACTGGCCCACAACTGGACGTGTCATTGCCGACCTGGACGCCGGGTTCGTATCTGCAACGCGAATACGCGCGCCACGTGCAGGATTTCGCCGCACGCGCCGACAACGGTCAGCCACTGGCTTGGGAAAAATCCGATAAAGCGACCTGGCGCATCACGACTGGTGCAACTTCGTCGTCAGCGCGCACGGTGCAAATTTTCTATCGTGTCTATGCCAACGAACTGGCGACGCAGACGAGCCATCTGGACGCGACGCACGGCTATTTCAACGGCGCGACGTTGTTTATGTACGTCACCAACGTGGCGGGCGCGAAAGAGCAACCTTACAAGGTCAAGTTCCAACTCGCGGGCGCGACGGCCCAGTGGCGCGTCAGTTCCCCGCTCGCGCTCGCGCCGGATGCGGACGGTTATTTCACCGCGCCGAATTATGACGTGCTGGTGGATTCGCCCACCGAAATCGGCACGCATCAACTGCTGGAATTCAGCGTGCGCGGCAAACCGCATCGCATCGCGCTCTGGCCCGGCATCCCGGCAGGCAGCGGTATCAGCGACAACCGGCTGACCACCGACCTCGCCAAAATCGTCGAAGAGAGCGCGAAGATTTTCAATGGGCTGCCGTATGAGCACTACCTGTTCATTCTGCACGTCCAACCCGGCCTCGGCGGCGGCACTGAGCATTTGAATTCCAACGTCAGCATGACGCGGCCCGACGCCTTCAAAACGCGGCGCGGCTATGACGGGTTGCTCGGCCTCGAAGCGCACGAATACTTCCACTGCTTCAACGTCAAACGCATTCGCCCGCGCGCGCTGGGGCCGTTCGATTATCAGCACGAGAATTACACCAACAATCTGTGGGTCTCTGAAGGCATGACCAGCTATTACGGCGATCAAGTGCTGCGGCGCGCGGGGCTAATTTCAGCCACGGAATATCTGCAAGCCTGGGGCAAGACCATTGCCGATTACCGCCAGACGCCGGGCCGCTTCGAGCAAAGCGCCACCACCGCCAGTTTCAACGCCTGGATCAAGCATTACCGGCCCGACGAGAACTCGCCCAACACGGCCATGAGCTATTACACCAAAGGCGAAATTCTGGGGATGATGTTCGACTTGGAAATCCGTTCGCGTACTGCCAACGCTAAATCTTTGGATGATGTGATGCGCTTGCTGCTCGACAAATACGGCTTGCCCAAACCCGGTTTCACCGATGCCGAATTGAAAGCCGCGTTTGAACAGGTCGCCGGGACGGACTTGACCGACTTTTTTACGCGCTACGTTTACAACCCCGACAGGCCGGGCGCCGAAATCGAATTTGAGCGTTATTGGCGCATGCTCGGCTTGCAAGCGACGGGCGTGTATGGAACGGGCGAGAATGCGCAGCCTAAATTGCTTTCGCCACCCAGCCCACCCGGCACGCTGGGGCTGCGCACGCGCAACAACGGCGACCGCGTCATCGTCAGCAATGTGCTGGCAGGCTTCCCCGCCTACGACGCCGGGTTGAACAACAACGATGAACTGGTCGCACTGGGCGGCCAAAAGCTGGACGCCGCCAATCTCGCCGAACGTCTGGCTGAATTGCGGCCAGGGCAATATGTCACGCTCACCGTCTTCCGCCGCGAGCGTCTGCAAACGTTCACGCTGACGACGGCGTTGAAGCCGTTCGACACTTATACCTTCGCGCTGGCAAAAGACGCGACGCCCGAACAAAAAACGTTGGCGAAGGCATGGCTTGGTGAAGAATTGAAGTAAGGTTGACTATTCGTCACAGAATTGAGCTATGCGTAGGAAAGTCATTCAAGATTTTGCGAATACCTTCTGCCAGAAATTTCTCGACTTACCCAACGGCTATGATGTAGCCAGATTCGCAAAATACGAGAAGGGGACGGTCATCCTAAATATTATTACGGGAGCATGTCTTCTGAATGGCGTAAGCGTGCCAACTTTTAGTACCTGTGACGACTACAGATTATGGCTCCAAAAGCAGTTGGAAACGCATCACATTTCTGAAAATGCAATTATGGCGGCCAAGCTCACAGTTCAATTCTTGGTGTCAGATATAAAGATTGAAATGTCTTTTGGTCACATATTCAGGTCCGCTGATTTTGAGTTCCACTGCGCAAGCGAGATTCAGACAGATGAGAAGGCATATGTCAGCCAAATGAGCCATCGCCAGAAATGGGCCTATGGATATTATTGGGACAAACTTCATGACGGCAACGCTGCTGGATAACCCAACAAACGTGTTATGACCCTCAAATAATCACCCGGTTGGCACAACCCAACTCTCCCTCTATAATCCACCCACCCTGCTGTCAGAAGCCCGACAGCCTGCTCCTATCCCAAACGGCTCGCTCGCTATTTTCCACTCGAAATTTATGTTGAAACGAATCGCTGTCTCTCTTCTCTTCGTCTGCGCTGCGGCGCTGCTATGTTCGCTCACGGCTACGTTGGCCCAGCGGGGTGACGCGCCGACACAAGTTGGCAATCAACCGCCGGCCTTACCAGATTTCGATATTCGCGCCGGGCTGGATCGTTCGCAGCCGGATGCTGGCAACGAACGCGCGCGCCGCTTTCGCCAGGCGCATCCCGACGCCGAATTGAATTTTAGTTCGCTGACCGGCGCGCCTTCGCGTCTGTGGAGCCGTCGCGAGCCGCTGTTAGCCGCCAGCAGTGCGGACGCCGCCGTCAACGCGCGCCGCTTTCTGAAAGACAATGCCGAACTCTTTCAACTCAGCGCCGCCGAGTCGGAGGCGCTCACGGTCACGCGCCGCTACCGCGATGACCATAACGGCGCGACGCACCTGACGCTGGCGCAAACCGCCAATGGCCGAGAGGTTTTCCAATCGGAATTCACCACGCATTTCGACCGCACGGGCGCGTTGCTGGCTGCGAGCGGCGAACTCATTCCCGCCTTGCCGCGCAAGCTCAATCGCACGCAACCAGCATTGACGGCTGAGGCGGCGGTACAGCAGGCTGCCAGCCTGCTGGGGGCTGCGCAATCCGCCCCTTCACTAGCCACAGCAGGCTCGCAGCCTGCTGTACAAACGCCCGCCATCGCCCGTGCCGAAGACACTAAGCTGATTTATTTCCCGCTCACTGCCGCTGAAGTGCGCCTCGCCTGGCAGACGACGCTGTGGTTGCGCGACACGCCGGACGTGTATTTGATCTTGCTCGATGCCGAACGCGGTTCGCTGCTCTATCGCCAAAACCTGACCTGGTATGAACAGAGCCAGACGAATCCGCACGGCCAGGTTTTCACCAAAGACAGCCCGCGCCCCGACGCCCCGGCGCACAATCCGAATCCGCCGACAGTGCCACGCGAAGACCTGCCGTTCAGCCCCGCGCCGTTCAACGGCAAAGCCATTTTTGGCGCGAACGATCCGCATCTGGATTGGTGGGCGGGCGCGGCGGCGACCAGCCTCATCAGCAACAACACCGACACACATCTGGATCGCGATGCCAACAACGCCGCAGACTTGCCGCGCCTCACGGCTGACAATGGCAACTTCGCGTTCCCGCTCGACCTGACCCAAGCGCCCACGACCGCTGACAATCAACGCGTGGCGCAGGTCAATTTGTTTTATTGGGTCAATCGCTATCACGACATTTTGTACAGCTACGGTTTCACCGAAGCGGCGGGCAATTTCCAGACGAACAATTTCACGTTCGGCGGACGCGCCGCTGATGCCGTTCAAGCCGATGCGCAAGACGGCGGCGGCACCAATAACGCCAATTTCTCGACCGGCGCGGATGGCTCAGCCGCGCGTGTGCAAATGTATCTCTGGTCGGGCAGCCCGCAACTCGACGGCAGTTTGGATCAGGGCGTCATCCTGCACGAATTGTCGCACGGCTTGAGCATTCGCCTGGTCGGCAACGGCACCGGTTTGACCGGCATTCACGCGGGCGGCATGGGCGAAGGCTGGTCGGATTACTTCGGCATCGCGCTGCTGCGCAGTGAAAGCGACGACGTAGACGGCAGCTATCCCGTCGGCCAATACGCGTTCAACAACTACCGGCTCGGCATCCGCCGCTTCCCTTACAGCACCGACAAGCGCGTCTTCCCGCTCACCTTCGGCGACATTCGCCGCAGCACCGAAGTCCACAACGTCGGCGAAATCTGGTGCAACGCCCTGCTCGAAATGCGCGCGCTGTTGATCAAACAACTTGGTTTTCAGGAAGGCCAGCGCCAGAGCCTGCAACTGGTCGTGGATGGTTTGAAGCTGACGCCGCGCGCGCCTACGTTTCTCGACGCACGCAACGCCATCCTGCTGGCTGACAAGATGAATAACAACGGCACAAATCAGTGCCTGCTCTGGCAAGCGTTCAGCAAACGCGGCATGGGCGCGGCGGCCACCACGCTCAACGGCAACGATGGCCGCCCCGAAGAAGCATTCGATCTGCCCGCGTCTTGCAGCGCCGCAGGCACGCTGAGTTTGAATCGCTCGGCCTATCTGCTGGGCGAAACGATTCAACTCAAACTCGGCGACCGCAACGCCAGCACGCCTGCACGAGTGCGCGTCGAAAGCACCGTCACGGGCGATCAGGAAACCCTCACGCTCAACGCCGACGCCACGCTGGTCGGCGCGTTTGACGCGACACTGCGCCTCGCCGCCGGTGCGGCCAATCGCGGCGACGGCGTCTTGCAAGCCTCGTTGGCCGCGCGCGACAAAATCAAAGTGACTTACGACGACGCCGACAACGGCAACGGCACAGCCGCGCAAGTGATCGCCCTGGCCGATCTGGCGGGCGAAAAAACTGTCTTTGAAGACACCGTCGAAAGCGCCAATCCCGGCTGGCAAACCAGCGGCACACCCGCCGTGTGGAGCGTCACCGCATCGCGCGCCGGTTCGGGCGTGCAATGCTGGACGGACAGCGCCAGCGGCAACTACGCCAACAACACCGACAGTTCGCTCATCTCGCCGGTCTTCGATTTCAGCAACGCGGCGGGCGTGACGCTGACGTTTGCGCACAGTTACGCGCTCGAAACCGGCTTTGATTACGGGCTGGTCGAATTCTCGCTGGATGACGGCGCGACCTGGCAGCGCGCGGCGGCTTTCACCGGCACACAGGCAGCGTTCACACAGGCGCGGCTTTCGCTCGACAAGCTGGCAGGCATTGCGCGTGCGCGGCTACGCTTTCATTTATTGACGGACGCGGGCACGACTGCCGATGGCTGGTATGTTGACGACATACGCCTGATCATTCGCACTTCCGATCCGGCAGTATTGCCACCCACGGCCACGCTCGCGCCGGTCATTACCGAGGTGTTGCCGGCCTTTGGTTCGCCGAACGGCGGCACGGCGGTCAAACTCAATGGCGCGAATTTCACCGAGAGCGCCGACACGCGCGTCTTCTTCGACAATGCGGCGGCCAGCAACGTCAGCGTGCTGGGCGGCACCGTGCTCAGTTGTACAACGCCGCCGCACATCTTCGGCCCCGCGACCATTCGCGTTGAGAATCGTAACGGCGCGGCGGTCTTCACGAACGGCTTCACTTACTACACGCGGCCCGCGACAGTGCCACAACCAAAGGCCACGAGCATTTTCCCGGCTTCCGGCTCATTGCGGGGCGGCACTACCGTAACGCTCACCGGCACAGATTTCACACCGGAGGCCGCCGTGATGTTTGGCACGCTGGCCGCGCGTTCGGTCACCTTTGTCAGCGCCAATGTCTTGCGCGCCGGCACCCCGACCGCCACCGCGACCGGCCCGGTTGACGTGGCGGTGACGAATCCGACCACGGCCAAAGCCACGCTGGCGAATGCGTTCAATTACACCGCCGCGACACCGCCGACGGCACGCACGATCTTGCCCAATGGCGGCGAACGCTTTTTCATCGGCAACACGATCACGTTGCGCTGGCAATCCAGCGACAATCGCACCGTCGTGCGCCACCGGCTGGAATTGCAACGCAGCCTGGGTCAACTCACACCCGCGTTTGAAAAAGTCAGCGACATCGCGACCGACCTGCCCGGCACGGCGCAATCGTTCAACTGGACGATCCCGAATACGCTGGCACCCAGCACGTTGTACCGGCTGCGCGTGATCGCCGTGGATGACGAAGGCAGCGAGGGCGACGCTTATTCAAGCGCCGATTTCAGCGTCGAACGGCGCTGGCTCGCCAACACAGCGCTGCCCCAAGCCGCGCAACGCAGCGCCGTGACCAACGATGGCCGCTACATCTATTCCATCGGCGGACGCACCAGCGCCGTCAGCAGTTCGACCACCAGTACCGTGCGCCGCTATGATCCTGACGCGAATGCCTGGACGACGCTGGCGTCTTTGCCCATCGGGGTGAACGCGGCGGACGCGGCGTATTTGAACGGCAAGATTTATGTGCCCGGCGGTATCAATGTGCAGACCGAATTGGAACCGCGCCAGTTCGTTTATGACATTGCCGCGAACACCTGGGACACCGCCGCCACACCGCCCGGCGATGTCTATCTTTACGCCACAGTCGCTGACACGGCGCGCGGCGTCTATTACCAACTCGGCGGCGTCAGCCTCAGCGCAAACGAAGCGGTCAACGCCGTGCGCGCCTACGATCCGCGCACCAACACCTGGAGCAGCCTGCCACCGTTGTTGGCCGCACGCTTCGCCCACGAGGCCGCGCTCATCAACGGCAAGCTCTATGTCGCGGGCGGCAGCGACACCGCCGACACCTTGACCAGCGCCGAGGTCTTCGATTTCAGCACACAAAGCTGGACGCCCATTGCCCCGCTGCCCCGCGCGCGCCGTTATGCCGTCAACGGCTTTGGCACAGACGAAGCGGGCCGCCCACTCTGGCTCCTCGCCGCTGGCGAAGAAGCCGCAGGCCTGCCCGCATACGGCAATGTCGAAGCGTATGACCTCGCTGCCAATCGCTGGTTCACGCTCGACAATTCATTCAACCTGACGACCGCGCGCACGGCGCTGAGCGGCACGTTGCTGAACGGCTTTTTGTACGCGCTCGGCGGCGGCACAGCTTCGAGCGGCACAACCACCAACAGCACCGCCAACGAACGCTTGAAACTGACCGGCGTCGCGTTGACCGTGCCCAATCAACCGCCGCTCTTGACCGTCCCCGCCACGCAACTCGCTTTCGTCAACGCCGAACTGCGCCTGCCCGTCACGGCCAATGATTTCGGCGCGGATTCACCGCTCACACTCACTGCGCAAGGACTGCCCGCAGGCGCGACCTTCGACGTGACCAGCAACGGCAACAACCAGGCGCGTGGACTGTTGCGTTGGACGCCACAAGCCGCCGATGCCGGGCGCATCGTCTCAATTAGCTTCACGGTCAGCGACGGCCAGTTGAGCGATGTCAAAACCGTCGCCTTGCGCGTCGTGTCGCCGGGGCCGCTCGCCACCGTCAGCGCCGCGGATTATCGCGGTGGCCAACTCGCGCTCGATTCCATCGTCGCCGCCTTCGGCACGAATCTGGCGAGCGGCATCGAAACGGCGCAATCGCTGCCGCTGCCGCAAGCGCTGGCGGGCACGACGGTCACCGTCAATGGCGTACTCGCGCCGCTCTTTTTCGTCTCGCCGACGCAACTCAATTTCCTGATCCCACCCAACCTCGAACTCGGCCCCGCGCAAATTCTGGTCAGCACTGCCGCCGGCAGTTATGCCCTCGGCACCGTTGAGATCGTTGCCGCGCGCCCGGCCCTCTTCACCGCGAACGCTTCGGGCCAAGGCGATGCCGCCGCCGTCGCCACGCCTGACGGCGTCACGTTCCAAACCGCACCTTTCGATGTGACGCTCAATGGCAAGCCAAACGTCTTGCTGTTGTTCGGCTCAGGCCTGCGCCGCGCGTCCACCAACACGCCCAACGCCAGCAACGGCGTGGCCGATGCCGTCAACGTCACGATTGAAGGACTGACTGCGCGCGTGCTATTTGCGGGGGCGCAAGGCGGTTTGGCGGGACTCGATCAACTCAACGTGGAATTACCGGCGGGCCTGGCGGGCAAAGGCGCGCGTCGCGTGGACGTGCTGGTCACCGTGAATGGCCTGGCGGCGAATCGCGTGACGATAGCGATCAAGTAAGCAAACAACTCAGGGCATCCTCTGAGAGCGCAGGCAAGGAGGCCTGCGCTCTCAGTTTTTTTTACAGAAAGAAAAGTTTTGCCTTGATGATTATTTCGCCGCGCCCTTCCCGCTTTACAGGACGAGAGCGAATGGCTTTCACAAACAGTGAGACGGCGGCAAGTTCGCCTTCGTCCGCAGAGATAGATCACTACGACGAATTAGAAGGAGTACGATATGAAAAACCAAACTTATGTTTCCATTTTGGCTGGGTTGGCGCTCACCGTGTGTCTGGCGTTGTCGGCGGTTGCCACGTTTGCGCAAGGCGACCGGCAGATTCAGAAGGGCCCCATCACCGTTGACCCGAACCTGGTTTACCTCAAGTGCGCGCCCGCCAAAAGCGATGTCGCCGCGTTGGTGACCGTCACCAACACCAGCAGCCAGGCGGTGCCGCAAGGCGCGAAACTCTTCGTCAAGAACCAGAAGGGTTTGAATACCAGCTTCCCCCTCGGCAGCAGCTTGAAAGCGGGCGCTGACATGACGGTGAACCTGGGTGGCTCGTGGACGGACAGCGCGCCGTGCAGCGCCTACGCCAAGAAGTAACCGCGGAAGACTCAAGATACGGCAGGCTACGGCCCGCTCCTTGTCACTGGGCAGGCGGACGGCAACAACACTACGCGTGATTGTTGCCGTCCGCCTTTTTTTCGTCTGCGCCGCAGCACTTCACGAAACGGCTCCGTATTTTGTGGAAAGATTTTTCTTCCTGTGAGTTTTTTGGGGCTGTTGCCGTCTTTACATGAACTTGGCGTGCCAGGGCAACTATAGACCTCAAGAAAAAGAATTTCCCTAGCAAGCTCCAACGGAGCATCAGCCAACAGCCTGGGGTGCAGCCCCAGGCTGCACATTGAGTCGTTGCGCGAAGCCCTGAAAGGGTGCCAGCCATAGGCTTGGCTGGCGCCCTTTCAGGGCTTGCCGAACCATTTGCACGCCCCCAGGGCTTCACCCTGGGCTGTTGGCTGGCCGTCCCTTTGGGACTTTTCGGAAATTCTTTTTCTTAAAAACTATAGATCGGATTTCAATTGCCAGTACGGTGTGGTGCGGGTTCTTTACCCGCACCGCCTGGGCCGCCGCGTGAGTGCGGGTAAAGAACCCGCACCACATGTTCCCGTACACGCGCCTGAAAACCGATCTAAGGCAAAGCGCGGCGCGGGGACGGTACCGCGCGCGTCAGCAAGCGGCGGCTGGAAGATTGCCCCCTTGCGCAAAATCTGCGCGATGCCGCTTGCTCACGCGCGCGGTACCGTCCCCGTGACTCTTTCCCCGGCCCTGTTCCCCGAATTTTTTACAGCAACAGATTTTTTTTGCGCCCGTGATTATTCCCGCCACCGCTTCCCGCTTTACCGGTCGGAGAACGAAACAACAACGCCGCACCAAAGCGCGCAAGGACCCAGACGAAGGCGCTGGCGAGGTCGCAGTGTGCCTGCGCCGCGCCCGCTTCCAACCAACGAGACAAAGGAGTTTGCGTTATGAAGACCATCCACCAATTCAAGTTCAAACCCATTCAATTCATCACCATCAGCGGATTGCTGCTGAGCGTCTGCCTGGCGGCGCTGCTGCTGCGGCCTAGCGCGCCCGCGACGCTCAGCAACAACACGCTGCACGGCGCGGCGGCGGTCGAGCAGTTGAAACAAGACGGTTCGTATGACTCGTTGAACGCCGCGCTCAACGCAACACGTTATCAAGTGAATCAAACGGGCAGCGCCTGGCGCGCCGAGAATCCGGCGCAGCGGTTGCGCGCGCAATTCACACCAACGGAAGTGCGGATGACAGAAACGCAGTCGAGCAAACCGCAATGGCAATTCGGCATGAGGCTGAGCGGTTACGGTTACGGCGACCAGCTTGCGCCCGTCAGTGCAGGCACGCTCACGAGTAACGGCAGTCGTGTCGAAATCCGCAAAACCCAAATTTCAAATTCAAAATCTGAAATTACCGAATGGTACGTCAATGACCCCGCAGGCTTGGAACAGGGTTTCACGCTCGCCGCGCCACCCTCTCCAATCTCCAATCTCAAATCGCCAATGCCCTTGCGCCTCGCCTTGCAACTTTCTGGCGATCTGCGCGCAGCCTCCGCCAACCAACAAGCCATCACATTGAAAGATAAACAGGGCCGCGCCGTGCTCAGCTACGATCATCTGGCCGCGTGGGATGCCAAGCACCAAGCGCTGCCCGCGACGATGCGCGCGGACGGTGACACGCTCACGCTGGAAGTGGACGCGAGCCACGCCGTCTATCCCATCACGATTGATCCGCTGATTGCGCAACAGGCAAAGTTTACGGCGGCAGATGGTGCGGCGGGTGACAAATTCGGCACCTCGGTGGCAGTCAGCGGTGATTACGCCATCGTCGGCGCGCCGGAAGACGACGCGCAACGCGGTTCTGCTTACGTCTTCGTGCGCAGCGGCTCAAGTTGGACGCAACAGGCCAAACTCATCGCGGTGGATGGGGTGGCCGCCGACCGCTTTGGCATCTCGGTTTCAATCAGTGGGCCGACGGCAGTCATTGGAGCAAGTGGCGCGGATTCCGAGGGCAACGTCAATCACGGCGCAGCCTACGTCTTCGTGCGCAGCGGTTCGAGCTGGTCGCAGCAAGCCAAATTGGCCGTTAGCGATGGCTCGCAAGTTTCGAGTTTCGGCTTTAGCGTAGCGGTCAGCGGCGACACCGCGCTCATCGGCACGCCGGCTTACGGTCTGGGCGGCGAGACCTCGCGCGGCGCGGCCTACGTCTACGCGCGCGCCGGAGTAACTTGGAGCGTGCAACAGAAGCTGCTGGCGAACGATGGCGCAATCGGCGACAACTTCGGCACGAGCGTCGCGCTCGACGGCGACACGGCGCTGCTCGGCGCATTGGCGGCCAACATCAACGCCGCCAGCGATCAAGGCGCGGCGTATGTCTTCACGCGCAGCGGCGCAACCTGGAACCAGCAAGCCAAGCTCTTTGCCAATGATGGCGCGTCCAACGATCAATTCGGCGGGACAGTTGCGTTGAGCGCCGACACCGCCGTCATCGGCTCGCGCTTGTCTGATGTCGGCGGCCACAGCAATGAAGGCGCGGCCTACGTCTTTGTGCGCAGTGGCGCGGTTTGGAGCCTGCAACAGAAGCTGGTGGCGGCAGACGGCGGCGATGGAGATGCGTTCGGCGTCTCAGTCACTGTCAGCGGCGATCTGATTGCCGTCGGTTCAGACGATTACGATCTGGTCGGCTATCAAAATCAAGGTTCGGTTTATCTGTTTACACGCAACGGCGGCGTGTGGAATCAGCAGCAGAAGCTACGGGCGGCGGATGGTGCAGAGTATGACCATCTGGGCAAAGCCGTCGCCATCAGCGGCAACACCATCGTTGGCGGCGCGCCTCAGGCAGATGTCAACGGCAGCACGGATCAAGGCGCGGCGTATGCTTTCATCGTCGTCAATGACGTGGCGCAGGCGCAAAAGATTTTTGACGCTGGCGGCAAGCTTAACGCCGAATTCGGCAATAGCGTTGCGATCAGCGGCGACACGGCGGTGGTCGGCGCGCACTTCGACACGATTGGCGCGATCTTCCCTGGTTCTGTCTATGTCTTCATACGCAACGGCGCGACGTGGACGTTGCAACAAAAGCTGACGCCTGCCGATGGTGCGTCAAACGATCAGTTCGGGATCCGTGTCGCCGTCAGCGGAGACACGCTTGTGATCGGCGCGCCTTTCAAAGCCAACGGCGCGGCCACCGAGCAAGGCGCGGCTTATGTATTCGTGCGCAACAACGGTGTCTGGTCACAACAACAGAAATTGCTCGCCAATGACGGCGCGGCCAATGACCGGTTCGGGTTCGCCGTCGCGATCAACGGCGATACAGCACTGATCGGCGCGCCTGCCGATCAAATTGGCGCGATCAGCAATCAAGGCTCGGTCTATGCCTTCACGCGCAGCGGCGCAAATTGGAGCCAGCAACAGAAGCTGACGGCTGCGGACGGCGCAGCAGGCGATTACTTCGGCGAGGCGATCGCGATGAGTGGTTATGCGGCGATCATCGGCGCGCCGTTTGATACGATCAACGGAGTCGCCAGTCGCGGTTCGGCTTACGTCTTCAACAACGGCGGCGGCGTGACCTGGAGCCAGCAGCAAAAACTGACAGCCTCGGACGGCGCGGCGAATCACAATTTCGGCTATGCCGTGGCGCTGGACGGCCCGACGGCCTTGGTCGGCGCATACGGCAACGGCGGTGGCGCGGCTTACGTCTTCGCCTACAACGGCTCAACCTGGAATCAGCAGCAGGAACTCTTCCCCAGCGATCCGGTGGCGGGCAACCTCTTCGGCGCAGCGGTCGCGCTCAGCGGCGAATTGGCCTCCATCGGCGCGCCCAATTACGACACCGCACAAAATCAGGATCAGGGCGCGGCGTACCTGTTCGAGCGGCAAGGCAATGTGTGGAATCAGCGGCAAAAACTGCTGGCCTCGGACGCGGCGGCGGGCGATAAATTCGGCCAAGCGATTGCGATGACAGGCTCAGACATATTGGTCGGCGCACCTTCAGATGACATCGCGCAAAACAATCAAGGCTCGGTTTATTACTTCCGCTATACGGTGTGCTCGACCATCATCCTGAATGCTACGCCGCCCAATGGCACGGTTGGCACATCGTACAACCAGCAACTGTCAGCGACGGGCGGAGTCGGGCCGTATCAATACGCGCTTTCGAGCGGCACACTGCCGCCGGGCTTATCGCTGACGCAAAGCGGCCTGCTGGCGGGTACCCCCATGACCCCAGGCACGTTTAACTTCACCGTCACGGCGATGACCGCGAGCCTCTGTTCAGGCAGTCAGGCGTACACCGTCACCATCGCACCTAATTGCCAAACCATTACGCTCAATCCGGTCAGCTTGCCCACAGGCACAGTCGGCACTGCTTACAATCAACCGCTCTCGGCGCAAGGCGGTACCGCGCCCTATACTTTCAGCCTCAATCCCGGCGATTCATTGCCGCCCGGTTTGTCGCTGATCAATGGCGCCATCGTTGGCGGCGCGCAACAAAGCGGCACGTTCAACTTCATAATCAAGGCGACCGATGCGCAGGGTTGCTTGGGCATGCGTGCCTACAGCTTTACCGCGACGTGCCAGACGCTCAACGTCTTCCCGGCTAGCTTGCCAGCGATGACCGTGGGCGTGCCTTTCAATCAAGGGCTTTCGGCCAGCGGCAGCGATGGCCCGTACACTTACACGCTCGGCGGTGGCGCGTTGCCAGGCGGCATCACGCTTTCAACAGGCGGCTTGCTGTCGGGCACGCCGATGACAAGCGGCAATGGCAGCTTCACCGTCAACGCGGCTGATGTGTATGGCTGCGCGACGCCGAAGCAATACAACTTCACGGCCAATTGCGGGACGCTCACGATCACACCAGCGAGCTTGCCCGACGGTGCGACCGACGTGGCCTATAACCGGCAACTCTCGACGACGGGCGGTAATGGGACGTACACCTACAGCCTGCCCATCAACGTATTACCGCCGCCAGGTTTGACGCTGTCGCCGAGCGGAAGCTTGAGCGGCACGCCGACGCAAGCGGGGCAATTCAATCTCACGGTCAACGTCGCTTCGGGCGGTTGCACAGGCCAGCAAAGTTACACACTAACGATCACGCAAACTTGCGGCACGCTGACGCTCAATCCGCCGAGTTTGTTGAACGGCACGGTGGGCACAAACATCAACGTGCAATTCACCACGACAGGTGCCCAGGGCGCGGTGGATTACGCCGTGACGGCGGGCGCGTTGCCGACAGGCTTGACGCTTACGCCGGCGGGTTTGCTGTCAGGCGCACCCACGCAAACGGGCGTTGCCAACTTCACCGTGACGGCGACCGATGCGAATGGCTGCACGGGGCAACACAGTTACATCATGACGATAACCATTGCTTGCCCAACCATCACGCTGACGCCGGCCACGGTACCGAATGGACAGGTAAATGCGTTTTACACCCAGCAATTCATTGCCAGTGGCGCGGGGCCATATTTTTACACCATCAGCGCGGGCGCGTTGCCGAACGGGGTGGTGTTGTCCACCACGGGTATTGCCAGCGGTACGCCGACAACCAGCGGCCAATTCAACTTTACCGTCTCAGCGGCGGATGCGAATGGTTGCACGGGCACGAAACAATACACCTTAGCCATTCTGACTGGTTGTCCGGCCATTAACCTCAGCCCGGCGATACTGCCGAATGGGCAACTAAATGTGGCCTATAACCTAACCATCACGGCTAGCGGAGGCGCGATGCCTTACAGCTACGGCATCAGTTCCGGTGCCTTGCCCAGTGGTCTGACGCTGAGCACGGCAGGTGTGTTGAGCGGCACGCCCACGGCAAGCGGGCAATTCACTTTCACTCTTACTGTGACGGATGCCAATGGCTGCACCGTGCAAATAAACCATGGCATAGCTATTACGGCTTGTCCCACAATCAACGTCGTCCCCGCGCCACCCAGCCCCGCGTTCATCGGCGTGGCTTACAACCATACGTTCAGCGCGACGGGCGGCGTGGCGCCCTATACCTATTCGATCATTGGTGGCGCGCTCCTTGACGGCTTGACGCTTTCGCCGGCGGGCGTAATTTCCGGCACGCCGACCGGGATTGGCGGCTCCGGCAGCGCCTTCGATGTTAAGGCGACCGATGCCAACGGCTGCCTGGGCCAGGCCTCATTCGGCATGTCGCTCAACAGTTGCCCAAGCATCACGGTCAATCCGGCCACGCTGCCCGCAGGCACAACCGGCACAGCCTACAACCAAACCATCACGGCCAGCGGCGGCACGGGGCCATACAGCTACACAGTGAGTGTGGGCAGTTTGCCGCCGGGCTTGAACCTGTCGGCGGCAGGCGCGCTGACCGGCACGCCGGCGCTCAACGGCAGCTACCCATTCACAGTGAAGGCGACCGCCGCCAACGGCTGCACGGGCACGCGCGCCTACACGCTGGTCATCAACTGCGTCACCATTACGGTTAATCCGGCGACCTTGCCGGCGGGCGTAATGGGTACGGCGTACAGCCAGCAACTCACCCAAACCGGCGGCACTGGCGCGATCACCTGGAGCATAGGCCCCGGCGGCTCGCTGCCGAATGGCGTGACGCTCAATCCAAATACCGGCTTGCTTGAGGGGACACCCACCGCCAGCGGCACCTTTAATTTCACGGCGGTCGCGACGGATGCAAACAGTTGCGGGGGCGTGCGCGCCTATACGTTCACCGTCAACAGCGGCAGTTGCCCGACCATCACGGTCAATCCGGCGACGCTGCCCAACGCCACGGCCAGCGTGAATTACAACCAGCAACTCACGGCCAGCGGCGGCGCGGGCACGTACACCTACGCACTGCAACAGGGCAATCTGCCGGCGGGCTTCAACCTGACGGCGGCGGGCGTGCTGAGCGGCATCACCAATGTGAATGGCACGTACAACTTCACCGTCAAGGCGACCGACGCCAACAACTGCACCGGCACGCGCGCCTACACGCTGACGGTCGGTTGCGCGGCGCTCACCGTCAATCCGGCCAGCTTGCCCGTCGCCGTGGCGGGCGTGACGTTCAACCAAACGCTCACGCAAACGGGCGGCACGGGCGCGATTGCCTGGAGTGTGAGCGCAGGCGTATTACCCGCAGGTTGGACGCTCAATGCCGGCACGGGTCAA